>DATKAT010000319.1:0-3307 GCA_035514675.1 Acidobacteriota bacterium
TACATCGCCTTGATGATCAACTTTGCGGCCTGCATGGCGCTGACGGCCGCCGGGGTCGACGTGCTGACCGCCATTTCAGCCGTTGCCGCCGCCATGTTCAACATCGGACCCGGACTCGGAGACGTCGGCCCGGCGGACCATTACGGCCGCCTTCCCGGTCTGGCAAAGTGGGTGCTGAGCTTTTGCATGCTGGCCGGCCGATTGGAGTTTTACACGGTGCTGGTCATCTTCACCTCGGCATTCTGGAGGAAGTGACGCTTCGTCGCTTTGACAAGAATTTTCCAACAAGGATATAATTTCTCTTTTTCCAGGCTAAGCAACCGGCGTTTCAACAGACCGGATCGAAGGGCGGTTCAAGGAAGTTGACTCGCGGGTCACCATGGTGACGCGGCGCAGCGTGCCGGCTCCTGCCGAGCCGGCTTGTTTTTTTCAGCAAAGGAGCGTCCGTTTGTACGCAATTATCTCAACCGGCGGAAAGCAGTACCGAGTGCGGGAAGGAGACCGTCTCCACATCGAGCGAGTCGATGGAGAGGTCGGCGAGGAGGTGGCTTTCGATCAGGTGCTGTTGATTGGAAACGACGGCGAAATTCAGCCGGGGACTCCTTTTTTAAAGGACGCGCGCGTGACCGGGAGGATCCTCGATCAGGGAAAGGGCGACAAGGTGATCGTCTTCAAGTTCAAGCGACGGAAAATGTATCGCCGCAAGCAGGGTCACCGTCAACTGGAGACGCAGATTCGCATCGAATCCATTGCAGCGAAAGGGGGGCCGAAGGCGGCCTCCGAGGCGAAACCATCGGCGGAAGAGAAACAGCCGAAAGCGCCTCCCGCCAAGGCCAAGGAAGAAAAGACTGCCCGAAAGGCAACTTCCAGCGAAAAAGCGGCATCTGCTAAGAAGAAGTCGGCAACCGGACGGACGGGTGCCAAAAAGAAGAGCGGCCCTGCGGCCAAGAAGAAGGCGGCCTCGTCCGGCGGAAAGACGCCGACGAAAAAGTCGCCGAAGGCTTCCAGCGCCAAAAAGCCGGCGAAAGCTGCCAAGAAGCCTTCAGCGAAAAAATCAAGCAAGGAATAAGCCATGGCTCACAAAAAGGGGCTGGGAAGCTCAAAGAACGGACGCGACAGTCAATCCAAGCGATTGGGGGTCAAGCGTTTCGACGGCCAACTCGTGCGGGCCGGTTCCATCCTGGTTCGCCAGAGAGGCACGCCGTTGAAGCCCGGTTCGAATGTGGGCCGCGGCAGTGACGACACCCTGTTTGCGCTGTCGGACGGAGTGGTGCGGTTTCAGAGACGCGGACGGAAGGGACACTTCGTCCACGTGCTGGCCTCCGAATAAAGGGGGCGGAGCGGCCGCTCCCCCTCCGCCTCATGTTTGTCGACCAGGCGAAGATATATGTAAAAGCGGGTGATGGGGGAAACGGCTGCCTGGCCTTCCGTCGAGAGAAGTTCGTCCCGAGAGGGGGGCCCAGCGGCGGAAACGGCGGAAAGGGGGGCGATGTCTACTTCCGCAGCACGGAGCACTTGAACACCCTGCAGGCATTCAAGTTCCAGCAGCATTTCACCGCCGGCCGCGGCGCCCACGGCTCCGGAAACAAGAGGCAGGGAAAAGACGGCGAAGACTTGTACGTCGACGTCCCGGTCGGCACCCAGGCGTACGACGCGGAAAATGAACGGCTGGTGGCCGATTTCGGCGCCGACGGCCAGGTTCAAAAGCTGGCTCGAGGCGGACGGGGGGGAAGAGGGAACGCGGCGTTCGCCACCTCCACCAATCAGGCGCCCCGACGGGTTGAAGAGGGCCTGCCCGGGGAATCCTTCACGCTGCGACTCGAACTGAAAGTTCTAGCCGACGTGGGGTTGATCGGCTTCCCCAACGCAGGCAAATCGACCCTTATCTCCACTATTTCAGGAGCGCGGCCGAAAGTCGCCGATTATCCTTTCACCACCCTCACCCCTCACCTCGGGGTTGTGACCTACGAGCAGTTCCGCTCCTTCGTGGTGGCCGACATTCCAGGGTTGATTAAGGGCGCTCACGCGGGCAGCGGGCTGGGCGATCAGTTTCTCCGGCATATCGAACGCTGCCGCCTCCTGCTGCACTTGATCGATGTCAGCGCCCTGGGGCCGGAAGACCCCGCGGAGGCATGGAAAACCATTGACCGGGAGCTGCGGCACTATGGATCCGGACTGGCCAAAAAACCGCAAATCGTGGCAGCCGCCAAGCTGGACTCGGCAGATCCCGATCGGCTGAAGCGGATTGCCGCGTTTTGTCGGCGAAGGCGCCTGCCGTACTTTCAGATGTCGGCCGCCAGCGGTGAAGGGGTCGCAAAACTGAAGCGGGCGATCGTCGACAAGCTCGCGGAAGTCGCATCAGAGGTCGGCCGGTGAAGATCGGAGTTCTCGGAGGCACCTTTGATCCCATCCACTGCGGACACCTCCACGTCGCCCGCCGGTCCATGGGAATCCTGGGCTTGGACCGCCTGTACCTGATGATCGCCCGCACGCCCCCGCACAAAGGCGCAAGCGGGATCAGCTGCGATTTCCACCGCTACGCAATGGCCGAAATAGCCGTTCTCTACGATCCCTCCATCTTCGTTTCGCCGCTGGAGTTGCTGCGGGAGGGGCCCTCCTATACGATCGACACGCTCTATGAAATGCGCAGGCGGTTTGCGCAGGCCCAGTTCTGCTTCATCGCGGGAAGCGATTCCCTCAAAGAGCTTCACCTATGGAAGGACTATGGTAAGCTTCTAGCGGAATTCTGCATGGTCTTTGTACAGAGGCCGGGGGCGGAAGTGAGGATAGACGAGTTAACGCTGAAGGAACCTTTAAGAAGTCGACTGCATCAGACGCTGCCAAACGAAATCCACTCGATTCGCCCGGGGCGTTCTTACCTGATTCAAATCAACGCGCCGCCGATCAGCTCAACCGAATTACGAGAACGATTCGCCCAAGGCGGTCTTCCGAGCGCCCGAGAGATCCCTCCCATTGTCCTGCAATTTATCCAAAAGCACCGACTGTATGATCGAGACTAAGAAAGCCATCGGCAGAGTCTGCGAGATTATCGAAGACCGGAAAGGCGAAAAGCTCGTGATTCTGGACATTTCGAAGATCTCCTCGTTTACCGATTTCTTCGTGCTGTGCGAAGGCTTCAACCAACGCCAGAATCAAGCCATCAGCGACGCCATTCGCGAAAGTTTGAAGACGGAGTTCGACCTTTTTCCCAGTCATATCGAAGGATACGCCGACGCCGAGTGGATACTGATGGACTACATGGACTTTATCGTGCACATCCTTTCTCCTCAGGCCCGCAACTTTTATA
>DATKAT010000320.1:0-2217 GCA_035514675.1 Acidobacteriota bacterium
CCAAATCGTCGGAGTCCTTTCGAACGCGGCGGAAAACATCTCCATCCTGCCTTCGAAGTCGGATCAAATTCTCCTGAATCTCATTGGTCGGAAGGTAAAGCGCAGCGATTTCCTTCTCCCAGGGAACGATCAGCAATTCGCCCCAGTCCGAGCGGTAAAGGCCGGAGTAATCTTCCATCTCCGGGGGATGGGGCTCCGACTCGCTAGACTTTTCGCCGGCCTTTGCCACAAGCGGCCCGGTCAGCTTCGTCAGCTGCTCGACAAAAGGCGCCGGCGAGACTCCCATGGCATTGAACATCGCGATCGCGGCAACCTTCTTTCGCGGCAGCAGCGATATCTGCGACCGATATCCCGGACAGCTTCCGCCGTGACCCACCACCGTATCCTCGCCCTGTTGGCGAACCACGAATCCCAGCCCCCACGTGGTTTTCCAATCCGGATCGACCCAGTGCACCCGGTGCATCTCGCGCAAGGTGTGGGGACTCAAGACCTCCTGGCCCGACGATCCCAATAGCCTGAACTGCCAGGAGGCGAATTTCGCCAGATCCTCGACGCTGGAAGCAAAACCGGCCGCCGGACCGATTCCCTTGCCCTGGAAGAACGGCATTGCTCGTCGATGCCGCTCCCGGCCCAAAACGCCGTAGCCCGTCGCCAGCGATCGACCGACCTCCGCTTCCGGCATTTGAGGCGTGGTGCGTTTCAAGGCCAGCGGATCCAGAATGCGCTCCCGCACGTACTCCTCGAAGGGCTGCCCCGAAACCGCTTCGACGACCCAGCCCAGCATCGTCATGCCGAGGTTCGAATATTGGAAGAACCGATCCGTCGGATAGAGCATTCTTTGCTCCTTCAGACCATCCAGGATCTGGTCCCGATCCGGAAAGGGAAAGTCGGGGCCGGTCCAGTAGGGATGAGCCGATTCCCGGGGCATGCCGCTGGAATGAGTCAGCAGCGCTCGAAGCGTAACCGGCGGGGCGGTCGCGTCCGCGGCCTCGATTTCCGCCTCAGGGACGTACTGCGAAACCGGGTCGTCCAGCCTGAGTCTTCCGGCGTCACGCAACTGCAGGATGGCGATGCTGGTAAAGAGTTTGGAAATGGAGCAAATGCTGTACAGCGTTTCCGACGATGCCGGCCTCTGACTGTCGACGTCGGCCCACCCGAATCCCCTGGCCCAAACCAGCTCCTGATCCACCACAAGACCAAGGGAGCCTCCCGGGATCCGATCGTAGGCCAACTTCGCATCGACCCATTGCTCATAGAGATGCAGGGCCTGTCGGATGCGAGGGTCGTCGGCCAGGCGTCTTTCGTCTGCGAGCCCGGCTGCAAATCCAGCGGAAAAGAATAAAGAGAAGATTGGAAGCAATATGGGTTTCATTTTCAATTCAAATCCTCCCGCGTAGGCGTCACGACGGTTTCGCTCCGAACTGGCTCAGCGTGGTAATAAATTAATCCTTTAGCCCGCACTTTTCAAACACCTCCTAACTACGGCGCCGGACCCGTGTGAAAAATACGGACTAGTTTGACTTCTTCCAGCCTGCCGACTTCTATTCCTCCATATTCCCGTTCGTCTCCGACCCGGAAGATCCGAAATTCCTCGATCGGCGATCCTGGAAAAAAGCGAACGGGAATCCGCTGGCGCACGACGGCGTAGAATCCGGCCCGCTCCTGGCCGTCCATGACCCGCAAGGGAATGCGGCCCTCGATCGTTCGGCTGTCCACCAATTCGAGCCGATCGCGGACGTGCCTCTTTTCGGCCCAGGCTTGACCGACGTAAACCTTGCTCGGCCAGAGAATCCAGTCACCGACCTCTGGATCGTCGCCGTCCCGGTGGAGTTGTCGAAACCCTGCGCGGTCTGCGTAAAATTTCCATCCCCAGGTGCCGACGTACCAGATTCGCCGTTCCGAATCTCGTTCGATTGCCGCAGCCTCGCGGGCGAAGTTCCGGTAGCTGCCCGCGTACGCCATATCGGACCACTGCATCAAGGCGGCCATTGCGAGCTGCGCGGCCGCAACCGCCGCAACTCTCGTACCGCCAAGCGGGCGACGTCCCCCCTGCAGGGCACGGATCGTCAGCAGGATCAGCGGCGGCAAGCCCAGAATCAGATGCCGGACCGCTTGAAAGGGGACCATCCAGACGCTGAAGGCCAGAACCCCCAGAATCCAAATCCAGAGAAAAAGGGTGTCCCGATCGCGAGGCGGGGCCCAGACGGCCAGCAGCAA
>DATKAT010000321.1:0-2958 GCA_035514675.1 Acidobacteriota bacterium
AGCGGATCATGAAATAGAGCCAGATCGATCCCGCCACGTAGCCTCCCAGAACGTCGCTGGGCCAGTGGGCGCCTTCGAACACTCTGGAGACGCCCGAAAAAGCGATCGTCAGCGGCAGGATGGCCAGCGCCGCCGCATAGGCCGGGCCCTCAAAGGCGCCTCGATGCTTCCACAGCAGGTAAAGCAGGAATCCGCAAAACTGCACGTAAAAAACCACGTGCCCCGAAGGGAAGCTCTCGTTCGGATAGGCGACCAGAACTTCAAGGAGCTCGGGGTCCGGCCGAGGGCGATCGACCGCGATTTTGATGATGCGGTTGGCCAGGGCGCCCAGGCCGACCCCCGCCATGCACACGACGCCCTCTTTGGTCTTCTTGCGGAGAATCAGAATCGCTCCCGTCGCTCCCACCAGCAGGAAGGGCCACCAGCGGGCGCCCAGCAGCGAAAGGGAATGCATCAGCGGACCGAACAGAGGAAGCTCCACCGACTGAATCCAGCTTGCCAGCGGCGGATCCCACCAGAAGAACTGCTGTCTGGAGGCCGCGGCGCCCATCAGGAGCAGCACCAGCAGAGCGGCGCCAATCCACCAATGCGCGCCTTTCCATAGACTCTTTTCCGAGTTTGCGTTCACAGCCGGTTCAATTGTCCGAATCGAATCGGCCCGCTGCAACTCTCGTAAGGCCGTTCGGGCTAGTGTCCTGAGTCAGAAGTTCGTCGCAATACAAAGGGTGGCGAGGCACCCGGCCGACTGTCGACGAACTTCTGACTCAGGACACTAGGATCCGGCCTGTTCCTGAATGAACGTATCGATGAGATCCTGCAGTACGCTCAACGACACGGGTCCGTTCAGCAGCACTGCGTCGTGAAACTTTCGCACGTCGAAGTTCGGCCCCAGCGCTTTCTCCGCCTTTCGTCTCAATTCCCGGATCTTGAGTTCTCCCAGCTTGTAGGCGAGGGCCTGGCCCGGCCAGGATATATAGCGATCGGTTTCCGTAGTGCATTCGTGCAAAGACAGGGCGGTATTGGAAGCCAGATAATCGACGGCCTGGCTGCGGGTCCAGCCGAGCGTATGGATCCCGGTGTCGACCACCAGGCGGCAGGCCCGCCACATTTCATAGGTTAGTCGACCGAAATTTTCGTAAGGCGTCTTGTAGATTCCAGCCTCGATCCCCAGAAACTCCGCGTACAGGCCCCATCCCTCTCCGAAGGCAGTGACGGAGGAGAATCGTCGGAAATCTGGAAGCTTTTCGAGTTCGTGCAGCAGCGCGTACTGCAGGTGGTGGCCCGGAACGGCTTCGTGGAGCGTCAGCGCCGGCAAGGTGTACAGAGTGCGGCTGGGCAGGTTGTATGTATTGACCCAGTAGATTCCGGGGCGGGTGCCGCCCACAGGCGCCGGAACATAGCGTCCGGTCGTATACTTGGGCGCCAGGTGATCGGGAACGGCTTCAACGGTGTAGGGAAGCCGGGGCAAGGTCTGGAACAGCGCCGGGAGTTTGCCGTCCATCTCCTTTGCGATCCAGGCCGCTCGCATCAGGAGCCCTTCGGGGGTTTCGGGGATAAACTGAGGGTCGGTGCGCAGGTAATCCAGGAATTGTCGGAAATCGCCCTCGAATCCGACTTCGGAGACGATCGCCTCCATTTCGGACCGAATCCTCTCCACTTCCCGCAGGCCGACTTGGTGGATCTGGTCCGCCGACAGCTCCAGCGTTGTGTGTTGGCCGATCAGCCAGCGGTAATAATCCGGACCGTCGGGCAGCTCCGAGGCGCCCAGCGATTCCCGACAGGCCGGGATATACTCGCGTTCGATGAATTCGGCGAACATGCCGTAGCTCGGAACGACTGAATCGAGTATCGCTGCAGCGCCCTCCTTGCGCAATCGCTCCCGTTCCGAAGAGGAGACTGCTGCCGGAAAATTCTCGAAGGGCGCGAAAAACACGCTCTCTTGCGGATTGTCCGTTACGTGGCTTGAGATTGTGGCTTCGATTCCTTCGGTGACCACTGCGGGAAGAGTGCGTCCTTCCTGCATTCCCTGTCGCATCAGGCGTGTGAATTCTTCGAAATACCGCGGGACTTCTCGAAGGCGCTCCAGGTAATTCTGATAATCCTGCGGGTCGCGGAGCGGAACTTCATTCGGCAGTCGCGCGATATGGGAATGGAATCCTGAGTCGGCGTTGATGGGAAGCTGAAACTCGCGAAACTCGAAGCTCCGGATTCGACTTTCCATCTGCTCCCGGAACATGGCGTAGCTGACCCGATCTCGAGGATTCAACAGCTTCGGGTCGATTCGCTCCAGCTCCTCCAGAAAACTCTGAGCGCTTTCAGCCCTTCGCTGAAGGTCGCTCAGACCCATCGAGGGCAACCGGTCATTGTAGCGGTGGACTCCCACTGAGGTGGCGAGAAGGGGATTCTCCTGCAGCCGAAGGCTCCACTCTCGTTCGAAAAGTGAGTGAAGCGGCTGCCCGGGATCGCTCGGAGCGCAGGCTGACGACAAGAGCAGAAAGAGGATGAACGACGGCGATTGAAGAGTTTTAGGCATCCCTCCTATTGTCTCGGAAATTCGTCTTAAAGGAAATTGAGTATGAATTGAAACGGCTTGCCGGTTGCTGCCGGATTCTCACCGACCGCGGCTCCGGGCAGGTCTCGCGCGCCGGCTTCACAAACGCAACCATCTGTTGCTTGTCCCCTTTTCCGATCACGTGCAGGCAGATCTGCGAGTCCGCCGTTCCTCTGACTCTGGAGGGAAGAGAGAATGCGCCGAAGGCGCCGCGTCATCCCAGAGACCGGGCAGCGCTCCGGCTTGGGTGCGACCAGAATGAGCATCCGAGCCCTAACCCGCATTTCTCAAACCCCTCCGTCGCGAGGCGACGGAGAGGGGCGTGGATGCAAGGCGCGCGACGAAGGCCCGCGCAGTCGTACTCGTGCAGTACGTCGAGCAGGCCGAGGAGCGGCAACGCAGCAGAC
>DATKAT010000322.1:0-6085 GCA_035514675.1 Acidobacteriota bacterium
GGAGCGCATCGCAGAGCGGCGGTGATGGCGGCGTCGTTCAGCTGGAGGCCATCCCGCCGATCCCGGGAATGCGGCTGACTGCAGAATCCGAAGCGATAGAGGGCGGCGTAAAGGAACTCTCCGCTGGAGTCTCCCGTAAACATCCGACCGGTGCGGGTGGCCCCGTGGGCTGCCGGCGCCAGACCGACGATCAGCAGGCGGGCCGATGGGGATCCGAAAGCGGGCACCGGCTTGCCCCAGTACTCGAAGTCCCGATAGGCCCGCCGCTTCGTCCGCGCCACTTGTCGGCAATGGCGGATCAGGCGGGGGCATCGGACGCAGCGGGCGATCCGCTCCTGCAGGGAGGCGAATGCGCTCTCGGCGCCGCGACTCAAACTTCCAGCTTCCAGGGCGAGCGATAGGATCTGCTCAGCATGGCCGCGGCTTCTTCGGGTCCGGAAAGCGACTCGGCCTGCGGATCCCATTCGATTCGACTGCGGGTCCGATATGCGATGTTGGCGAGGTGGCAGGCCGCCGCCGAGGCGTGACCGGCTTCGATGTCGGAGATTGGAGCTTCTCTGCTCCGAACGCAGTCCAGAAAGTTGCGCACATGGTCCTGGCCTTGATCGTTGCGATTGGCGGCCTGCATGGCGTACATGCGCGGGATCCGTCGATTTCCTTCCGAGCGGTGCTCCGGCAGAATCTCGAATCCGTCTCGATCCAGAAGGAGGGTCCCTTCAGAACCGTAGAACTCGATTCCGTAGCTCTTCTCGTTGATGGTCCGTCCGTTGCCGTTGCGATTTTCGTAGGTGCAGAGAAAGCCTGGATACTCAAAGACGGCGGTCAGCGTGTCCGGGCATTCGCGGCCGTCGTCGACGACCCAGTTCCCGCCCGCCGCCGAGACGGCTGCAGGGCCCTGCGCTTTGGCGGCCCACTGCACGATATCCAGATGATGGGCGCCCCAGTCGGTCATCATTCCGCCTGCGTAGTCCCAGTACCAGCGGAAGGAGGACCACCGGTCCGGGAAGACTCCAAAGCGGTTCGCGTTGAAGGGGACTTCGGGGGCGGGCCCCAGCCACAGGTCCCAGTCCAGATCCTCTGGGGGCGCCGAGTCGGGCAGTCTGCCGAAGCCGTGGGGAGTCGAATTTCCGAAGTTCCAGGTTCGGACCGAGGAGACGGTCCCGATTTCCCCTTCCTGAATGATTCGAACGGCGTCCTGAAAATGAAGGCCGGAGCGCTGCTGAGTGCCGACCTGCACGATCCGTCCGTATTTTCGGGCGGCTTCCACCATTTTTCGCCCCTCCGCCACCGCCAGCGACGCCGGCTTCTCGACGAAGACGTCTTTTCCGGCCTGGCAGGCCAGAACGCTCATCAGCGCGTGCCAATGGTCGGGCGTCGCCACGACCACCGCGTCGACGTCGGGCGAATCCAGGACGCGGCGGAAATCGCGAAAGGTTTCGGCCTCCAATTCTCCCGACGCCTGCATGAGATTGGGTTCATAGACGTCGCACAGAGCTACGATTTCCACATCGCTTTCTCGAGCGAAGTTTCGCAGCAGGAATTGCCCTTGGCGGCCCGTGCCGATGACGGCCACTCCGATTCGGTTATTGGCCGAGGAGCCGGAAAGGGATCGGACGCCGGCGGCCGCAAGCGCGGAGCCTGCCAGCGACGACTTCAGGAAGTCGCGTCGCTGAATGCCTTTTTCACTCATGTCTCCTCCGTGATCTGATTTCAAGAAGCAAGTTCATGATTCAACCGACCGGCGCCCGCCGCTAGACGCCCAACACCCCCGCTCCTTCGCCGCGCGCGATGGCGGGAACGTAGGATTCCAGATCCTCCAGCGTCTTTGGATCGGTTAAATCGACGGTCCGCCCTTCCTCGGCAGCCTTATACGCGGCCATGACCAGGCGGGTGACCTCCAGACCGTAGCTCCACGGGAGCATGGCGTCGCGCCCGTTGCGGAAGGCCTCCAGCGCGTCCAGATTTTCGTCCGTGTAGCCGTACAGATCGGCTTCGTTGTATTGGATCGTCAGCAGGCCTCGGCTGGCGGTGGCTTTTTCCAGGGCCTTTTCCTGGTCGGCGATGGCCTCGGCGGCTTCGTCGCCGATAAAGGCCGTGGAAGGGGAAACCAGCGTATTGATTTCAAACGCGTAGCCGGGGCCGATTCCGTCGGCGAAGATGCGCAGCCCCTGCTTTTCAAACATCCAGGAATTGGTGAACTGGGCCTTGCAGAGGGGCCCTCCGTCCGGATGCTGATATGTGATCATCCCGGTGGCGAAGTCTTCCGCGGGGGTTTTCCCGTAATCGACGCCGTGGCGCTCCTGGAGCTGGCGCCGCCACTGCGGCCGACCCCACTTCAGCAGAGCGACGTCGGCGGAGACCGACGTCGGCTTCAAGTGCTGAAGAGGCTTGCCAACCGGGGTCAGCGCATACCAGCCGACAGCGATGCTGTGGCAGCCCATGTCGTTGAGGACCCCTCCTCCCTGCCGAACGGGATCCCAGAACCATGGCTCATGCGGTCCCGCATGCTCCTCGGAGGAGCGGACCAGCGCCAGCGGGCCCATTACCTCCTGCACGCCTCGCAATTGATCGAGCTGACTGCGCAGGGGCTTCATGAACAGTTGATTCTCAAAATATGCGCTGGGGACGCCCGTTTCAGCAGCCAGCTCCACCATTCGCCGAGCCTCGCGCACGTTACGACCGAGCGGCTTCTCGCAGATCAGACCTTTCAGAGAAGCGCCGCCGCGGACCGCATCGACGATCTCTTCCATGGTTTCCACTCGAGTGTAATTGGGAGAGTAAATGGCGACGACGTCGCAGTTCTCGACTACTTCGCGAACCGAATCGACGATTTTCGGCCGGCCCATTTCACTGCGGCGAACCGCATCCGCCAGCGCCTCCGATCCGCCCCTCTTGAGGATTGCGGAGATCTCCCAGCCGCGAACCTGCTGCATCGCCGTCACCTGGAAGCGAGAGATGAATCCCGCTCCGATCATTCCCATCTTCATCTTTCTGGTCCTTCCTCCGTTGCCTCTTGATTAGCGGTTGAGCCCTGCTCCAACGGACCGTCGTTTTCAGCGTCCCGCGTATACTCTATCGGAGTTCTGGAGTTTTTGCCGCATTCCGCCGGAAATGCGCCGCAGGCCAAGGCCGCCGGGCCATACCTTCGCAGATCTCAGTCCTGATAGAAGCGCCTCCCGCCGGCCGCCATTTCGACCAGCAAGGGAGGCGGCCGGAAGCGGGGGCCCTGGTCCGCGTATCGATCGAGGCCTCTCAGGAACTCTTCGATCCCCTGGCTGTCGATCCATCGGAGCGGCCCACCCAGGAAGGCCGGAAATCCGAGGCCCAGCACGGCGCCCAGGTCGCCGTCTTCGGGCCGGCTCAGGACCTCGTCCTGGAGGCAGAAGACCGCCTCGACGGCCATCATCATGGCGAGCCTCTCCTGAATCATCCGCGGATCCATTTCCCTGCGGTTGCGTCCGCCGAAAAAGGAATAGACGTCCGGGTTGACTTCTTTCCCTCCCGCGCTCTCTTTATAACGGTAGAAGCCGCGCTTGTTCTTGCGGCCCCTGAAGCCTCCCTTGAGCAGTCTTTGGGGGGAGTTGCCGGGCGAGTATCCGCGCCGGGCGAACAGTGGGCTGAGGACGTCGGCCACGTGAGCGGCGACGTCGATTCCGACCTCGTCCATCAGCGCCAGCGGACCAACGGGAAACCCAAAATCCCTCATGGCCCGGTCGACTTGTTGAACCGAGGCGCCCTCCTCCAGCAGCGCCCCGGCCTCGTGCATATAGGAGGCGGCCACCCGAGTGGTGTAGAATCCCGGGCCGTCGGAAACGACGATGACCCGCTTTCCTTGGCGCAGGCCGACCTCGACTGCAGTTGCCACGGCCTGCCGGTCGGAGTCGGCCGTCCGGACCACTTCCAGAAGGGGCATCTTGGGAACGGGCGAAAAGTAGTGCATGCCGACGAAGCGCGATTTGCGGGGGTGGCCCTCGGCGATCCGGGCGATGGGGATCGACGAAGTGTTGGAAGCCAGCACGGCTTCATCGGCAAGCCAGGGCTCGACTTCCGAGAAGATCCGGCGCTTCAGGTCGAGGTCCTCGTAAACGGCTTCGATCAGCAGGGAGACGTTTCGAAAGCCGCGATCGCGGGCGGTGGCGAAAATGCGCGACAGGATGCGGTCGCGTTCGAAGGGGGACAGGGCACCCTTTGCTCGTTTCTCCTCGATGTGGCTCCAGATGCGTCGTTCGCCCCGGGACAGGGATTCCTGGTCGACGTCCTTTAGAATTACGCGCAGGCCGTTTTCGGCGCTGACCTGTGCGATTCCGGCGCCCATCAGACCGGCGCCCACGATTCCCAGACGCCAGATCGGAGCGGGCGGCGTTGGGATCGGATTCCGTCCCGCCTGATTCATCGCGAAAAAAAATCGAATCAATTGCCGGGACTGAGGCGTCTCAACCAGCTCGCCGAAGAAACGGGCTTCAGCCTCCGCGCCGGCCTTTCTGCCCTGCTCCAGTCCCATTCGAACCGCCTCCAGGATCCTGAGAGGGGCCGGCTGGTTTTGGCAGGTCTCCTTCAGAATGCGCCGCTCCGCCTTCCTGTAAACGAGCTTCCGGCCGGCTGCGGCGGCCTCCAGAGCGCGCTCGGCCCAGGATCTCCGGTCGGACCGGTGGCATCGTTTGCCGATAAGCCTTTCGGCGGCGTGAGAAGCGGCCTGCAGCAGGCCGGGAGGGTGGGAAAGTTCGTCCACCAGTCCGAGTCGGAGGGCCTGCTTTGCAAAGACGTTTTTTCCCGTCAGCAGAAGAGGCAGGCTGCGTTGCAGGCCGATCAGGCGCGGCGCCCTCTGCGTGCCGCCGGCGGCGGGCAGCAGCCCCAGACGCACTTCCGGAAAGGCCAGTCGGGTTTTCAAGTCGTCGGAGGCAATGCGGTAACGGCACGCCAGCGCGACTTCCAGACCGCCCCCCAGAGCCGGGCCGTGAATGGCGGCGACGACCGGCTTTTCCAAAAGCGAAAGTTCGGTCAGCACCGCGCCGGCCCGCCTGCTCAGCTCCTCGGCCTCTTCGCGATCGATGCGCAGGAGTCCGTTCAAGTCGGCGCCCGCCATAAAACCGCTCTCCTTGGCGCTGATGAGAACGGCCGCCTCCACTTCCGGTTCGCTTCGGATCCAGGCGACGATCTCCTCGAATTCGCCAAGGACTGCGGGCGTGAGCTTGTTGACCCGTTCGCCCGGCAGGTCGAGCCAGACGACGGCCAGCCGCCCCCGACGTTCAACCGAAGTCATTCGTTCGCCGCTTGCCATCGACTATCGTTCCTCCGGCTCCTTTTCGATCAGGATGGCGCTGCCCAGGCCTCCGGCCGCGCAGGACGTGGCCACCGCAAGCCTCCCCCCCTCCGTCTCCAGGCGATGAATCGCTGTGGAAACCAGTCTGGCGCCGGTGGCGCCGAAGGGGTGCCCGATCGAGAGGGACCCTCCCCAGCGATTGAGGCGATCTGCAGGGATCTCCGCGGCCGTCTGGGCTTCTCCGACGGTTCGCTGGAGAAACTCTTCGTCGGCCAGCGCCTTGAGATTGGCCAGCACCTGCCCGGCGAAGGCTTCGTGGAATTCGAAAGCGTCGATATCCGATATGCGCAGACGATTCCTCTGCAACAGTCGGCAGACCGCAAGTGCGGGCCCCATCAGGAGCTGCATTTCAGGGTCCTGCGCGGTGTTGACCGAATCGACGATCCGGGCCCTGATCGGAAGCCCTTCGCTTCTGGCCGCCTTTTCCGAAGCCAACAGCACGACGGCCGCTCCGTCGGTCAGAAACGAGGCGTTTCCGGCGGTGATCGTCCCGTATGGCCTGACGAACGCCGGCGGAAGCTTTCCCAGCTTTTCCAGGGATGTGTCCTCGCGGATGCCGTTGTCATGTTCGATCGGGGAGAAATTCGGGGGAAGTCGAACCGGCTCCACCTGGTCGTCGAAACGACCGGCCTGTCGGGCGGCGGCCGCGCGGAGGTGGGACGCCAGCGCATACTCGTCCTGCTCGCCGCGCGAGACCCTCCACCGAGCCGCCAGCCGGTCCGCGTCCTCGCCCATGCTGAGCCCGGTGGAAAACTCCGCAATGCC
>DATKAT010000323.1:0-3812 GCA_035514675.1 Acidobacteriota bacterium
TTTCTGAATGCTCGTTTGACTACTTTCACGCACCAATCGTCTGCAGTATATCAAGAGCCACGGACAGGGCCTCTCTCCCCTCCGGTCCGGTGCAGGAGATCGGAGCGGCCTGGCCGCGAACGCTCTCCAGGAACGCCTCCAACTCCGCTCTGAGCGGCTCCGCCTCTGAGACATCGTGAGTCCGTTCGACGATGGACGGAACGCCGTCGTTTTCAACCAGACTGTACATTTCCACGGCGCGGTTGTGAAAGTCGATCGACACATAATCGTGAGGCTGAAAAAACCGCATTTTTCGAATTCTCTCCCGCGAGACCCGGCTGGCGGTGACGTTGGCAACGCAGCCGTCGGAAAATTCGATTCTGGCGTTCGCGATGTCGACCCGGGGGGTCAGGACGGGAATCCCGACGGCGCGAATGTCGCGAATCGGCTGGCCCACCAGCCAGAGCAGCAGATCGATGTCGTGGATCATCAGATCCAGCACCACATCGATATCCAGACTTCGAGGAGCGAAGACCCCCATCCGGTGCGTCTCGAAAAATCGCGGAGCGGTGATGTAGGGCCGAACGGCGAGCAAGGCGGGATTGAAGCGCTCGCTGTGACCGACGTGCAGGATCCGGTCCGTCTGTTGGGCCGTCCGAATCAGCTGATCGGCGCCGGCCAGTTCGGAGGCCAGCGGCTTTTCGACCAGAAGGTGACGACCGCTTTCCAGCAGAAGGGTTCCGACCTCCGCGTGAGTGGCCGTCGGCGTAGCCAGACTGACCGCCTCGACCGATTCCGGCAATTCGCGAAAGTCCGACAGCGCACGGCAGCCGAATGCGCGGCCGACCTCCTGGGCGCGTTCGGGCCGGACGTCGACGACCGCTTCCAGTTTGCAGTCCTCAATATCGGAATAGATGCGCGCGTGGTGTCGACCCAGCACGCCCGCTCCGACAACGGCTACTTGAATTTCCATATTCGATCCACTCTCGGATGCGGGAGTTCCCTGTTGGTCACAACTTCATCGCCACGACGCAGATTCCGCTTTCCTCGGCGCCGCGAACGAATTCGTCCCGGTCCACAATAAGCGTCCTGCCCGCGTCGAGGGCCAGCGCGGAAACGGAGCACTCCCGCAGGACTTGCAGGGTGGTCAGCCCGATGACGGGCACATCGTAGCGCATGTCCTGTTGCGGGCGCGCCGCCTTGACGACGGTCAGCCTCTCATTGGCCGCCAGCCGCGCCGCGCGCCGAATGGTTTCGTCGGTCCCCTCCATGGCTTCAATGGCGACGACCGCCTGGTTTTTTACGACAATGGTCTGCCCCAGATCCAGGCGGGCGACCTCGCGAGCGATCTTCCGCCCGTACTCGATATCGCGGGCCTCCTCCTTGGAAGGGCCCCTTTTCGTCAGGACTCCTTCCGGCGCAAGGATCCGGCTCAGGAACATCGTTGAGTCCAGAAATCGGATCCCCTCCTTCTCCAACTCACCGATCACTGCTGAGATCAGGGAACTGGTGTCCTTCTTGGGCAGGGAGCGCACCAACTGGAGCATCCTCAGATCCGGAAGCTGGCTCAGAAAAGTCCGAGGCGCCGAAGAATCGGCGGCGAATATGCGGATGTGGCGCACCTGTCCAACCATCACGGCATGGTCGACCCCCTCCCGCTTGAACAATCGAATCAGTTTGCCCAGCCTCCCCACTCCGACTCGATGCAGTGTGACCTGATCTGGATTCTGCTCGGCCAGCCGTGCGACATCTCCTTCAGCCTCTTCCTGAACCGCCGCCACCGTGACGCCGAGTCCCAGGCCGACTGCTTCTTCCAAAGCCAGCAGGGGAAGGCGGCCGTTTCCGGCAATCAACCCCAGACGACGAATTTCAGGACTGCTCAAGGTGTCTCCCCGGCAGGCCGCCGGCGCCGATCGCGGCGGTGCGGCGCCGGCTACCGTATGAAGCCCCGCCTTGAAGTTTCAACATAGTGGAGGAGCTTTTCGATGTCGTCGGTGATTTCCAATTCCCGGCGCACCCGCTCCACCCCTTCTTGCACCGTCTGTCCTTTCTGAAACAGGCGGCGATAGGCCTTTTTCAAAGCTTCGATGCGCTCAGGGGAAAATCCCCTTCGCGCCAGCCCCACGGTATTGATTCCATAGTTCTTGGCCCTGGTTCTGGCGCCGACGGTCTTTACGAAGCAGAGAACGTCTTTGGTGATCACGGAATAGCCGCCGATAAAGGCGTGCTCTCCCACCCTGCAGAACTGATGCACCCCGGAATGAGCGCCCACGGTGGCGTAGTCTTCGATGGCGACGTGTCCGGCCAGCGTGGCGGCGTTGGCCAGGATCGTGTGGTTTCCAATGAAGCAGTCGTGAGCGATGTGAACGTAAGTCATCACGAGATTTCCATTGCCAATGACTGTTTTGCCGCCTCCTCCCTCCGTTCCGCGATTGATCGTGACGTATTCGCGAACCAGGTTGCCGTCCCCGATATGAAGCGAGCTGCGTTCGCCGCGGTATTTGAGATCCTGCGGGTCGGTTCCGATCGAGGCCTGGCCGAAAAACCGGTTGTCGCGACCAATGGTCGTCGGCCCGATAATCTGACAGTAGGGACCGACGGAGGTTCCTTCGCCGATCTCCACCTCTTCTCCGATTAACGCCATGGGGCCGATCTGCACGCCGACAGCGAGGCGGGCGTCGGAAGCAACGACGGCGCTGGGGTGGATCTTTGGGTGCGCACTACTCATTCGACGCCGCGGCATCTCGATCGACCAAAGTAAACATGATGTCGGATTCGGCCACCAGGCGGCCCTCCACATAGGCCTTCCCGCGCAGCTTGCCGAATCTGGTCTTGACCTTTACGACCGTCATTTCAATCCTGAGTTGGTCGCCCGGACGAACCGGCTGCCGAAATCTCGCCTTTTCGATGCCAATGAAAAAGACCAGCTTCCGCTCTCGGTCGGGCAGAGTCTTGAACACCAGCACCCCTCCCACCTGGGCCATCGCCTCGATGATCAACACCCCGGGCATGATAGGAACCCCGGGGAAATGGCCTTGGAAGAACGGCTCGTTGATGGTGACGTTCTTGAGCCCCACAATCCGCTGGTCGGGTTCGTATTCGATGATCCGGTCGACCAGCAGAAAAGGGTAGCGATGAGGGAGGAAGTCGAGAATGGTCTGAATGTTGAACGGCGGCATCTCGGTCATAAAGCGCTAATCGTTTCTTCTCAATTTCCTGAACAATTGATAAATCTCAGGCAATCGGCGCGCGATCGCCTGAATCCGCAACTGCTCGCGATGGTCCATCGCAGGTTGCCCGGATACGGTCCGTCCGCTCTCCACATTTCGACTGACGGCCGACTTCATGAGCACCCGGACGCCGTCGCCCACGACCACATGGTCGCTGACTCCGGAATGTCCGGCGAATACGCAGTGCCGACCGATCCGCACGCTTCCCGACACGCCGACCTGACCGACGATCACGGTGTGCGCGCCGATCCGGCAATTGTGGCCGACATGCACGTGGTTGTCCAGTTTGACGCCTTCTTCAATGCGCGTCTCGCCGAAGGTGGCCCGATCCACGCAACTGTTGGCGCCGATTTCGACGAAATCTTCGATCACCACTCTTCCGGTCTGCGGAACCTTGACCTGGCGCGTTCCGTCAGAAACGTATCCGAAGCCGTCAGCCCCGATGACCGTCCCGCTGTGGATGATCACCCGCTCTCCAATCTCGGTGTCGGCGTATACCGTGACGTTCGCGTGCAAAATGGAATCGGCGCCCAGCCTGCAGCGATCCCCCACGACCGCGCCCGGACCGACGATGACCCGATCCCCGAGGGTCACGCGATCGCC
>DATKAT010000324.1:0-4478 GCA_035514675.1 Acidobacteriota bacterium
GCCCCCGGCAAATATTACGTGGACGAAATCTGCATTGCCGCCAAGTTTTGCGTCAGCGTGGCGCCTTCGAATTTCAAGATGGATGAAAGCGGCCGCCACGCCTACGTCTTCAAACAGCCCCAAAGCCCGGAGGAGGAAGAACAGGTCCGGGAGGCGGTTTCCGGCTGCCCCGTCAGCGCGATCGGGGAGGACGGAGACGGGTAATCCGAATGGCGCCCGCTAGCCCGCGTTTCTCACACTGCTTCTACTGCGGCGACGGATAACGGCGCGCCTGCGGCGTTGCCGCTCCTCGGCCTCCTCGACGTACTGCACGAGTACGACTGCGGGGGGCCTTGGTCGCGCGCCTTGCATCCGTGCCGCTCTCCGTCGCCTCGCTACGAAGCAGTGTGAGAAACGCGGGCTGAGGAGATTCAATCGAGATGACTCAGCGAACGGCCGTCCCCTGCCCTTCCACAACGGTCGTGTATTGATTGAGGGGAAGGTTTTCAAACCGTTCAACCCTCTGGCTGGGAAGCGGCCAGGCGATTTCGACCCAGTCCAGCGTTTCGGCGGTCCCCAGGCCCAGCACGATTCGCTGATCGTGGTACGAGAGATAGCTCCCGCCTCCTTCCTTCAGGAGGCTCCGCGACTTCCCGTCCGCCGACCAGGAAACGCGGGCCCCCACAGCGTCGCGATTGGAGGTCGTTCCGACCAGATGCAGCCCCGCCCAGTTGTGGTCGGGGGCTGCGTTGTTTTTCAACAGGATGGGCGCTTCTCCGTTATTGGCGACCAGCACGTCGATCCGGCCGTCGTTGTCGTAATCTCCGATGGCCATCCCTCGCGCCGGAAAGCTCCTGGAAAAGACCGGCCCGGCCCGATCGCTGATATCCTGCAACTTTCCGTCCTGCTGTCGGAACAGCAGCAGCGGCATCTGGTACGTCACGCTGCTCGAATACAGATCGATCATATCGTCGGGATGACCGTTGGCCAGAAACAGATCCACATCTCCGTCCAGGTCGAAGTCAAAAAACTTCAAGCCCCAACCGCTGAGCAATCTGGTGGCGGAGGAAATGCCGTGCGGGGTGGCGACGTCGCGGAAGGAACCGTCCCGATGGTTTTGATAGAGCGAGAACATTTCCTGGTCGACGTTGGCGACAAACAGGTCTTGCCATCCGTCCTGATTGAAGTCGGCCGCGTCGACCCCCATCCCGGATCGCGGCCTTCCGTCCGCGCTGAATCCGACCTCGGCCTGAAAGGCCACCTCATCCCACTCGCCGCGGCCCTTGTTGATGAAGAGGAAGTTCTGGACCGTATCATTGGCGACGAACAGGTCCATCAGGCGGTTGTTGTTCACGTCGGTGGCCACGACCCCCAGCGCTTTTCCCTTCGAGCGCTCGATGGCCGTGCCCTTCCCGACTTCCGTAAACGTCCCGTCCCCATTGTTTCGAAACAGAAAGCTGGAGGTCGGATTGAATGCGCGCGGAATGCAATAAAAGCGCTTTCCGAGCCGGTTGATGCCGCAGAAAATATGCTTGTCCTTTCCGTATTCGACGAAGTTGCATAGGAACAGGTCCAGCAGTCCGTCATTGTCGAAATCAAACCACACGGCGCTGGTGGTCCAACCCGGAGCGGCCAGGCCGGCTGCTTCGGTACGGTCGGTGAAGGTCCCGTCTCCGTTGTTGACGAAAAAGGTTCCCCGCCCGTAGGCGGTGATGTAGAGATCCTGCCAACCATTGTTGTTGTAGTCGCCCGCGGCGACTCCCATGGCGAACGTTCCGGTCTGCACGCCGGCCTCGTCGGCCACGTCGGTGAACGTTCCGTCGCCATTGTTTCGGTACAGCCCGTGCCGGGGCATCAGGTCGGGCTGGTAAAAGTCGGAGGCGCCGTAATTGACCAGAAAGATGTCCTGGAGGCCGTTGTTGTTGTAGTCAAGAAACGCGCTGCCGGGGCCCAGCGTTTCCGGCAGATAACGCATTTCCGACATCGCGTTGTCATGGACCCAGGCGATGCCGCTTTCGGACGGAGGAACTTCTTCGAACAAGGGCGCGTTGTTGCGATCGTTCCCGCCTGCGCGGCTTTGCTGGACCGAGAGGATCGATCCGATCGCCAACGCCAGCATGCCTGCAAACCAGAAAGCAAATCGATTCATTTCCATTCACCTCAATGGGCCGGACGCCTTCAGGCCCTTTTCAGGATGACACAACCATTAGCGCGGCGGCCGCGGAACCTCCGCAGGATTCTCGCCTGTATAGGCGCGCCCCTCCGTTTGCGCGCCTTCTTCCAGAGCCTGACGCTCCGCGTTCAGCTGCAGGACGATTTCCCGCTGCCGGTCCCCTGCTTCCCGCAAGTCGAGCCGATAGTAAAGAGTCGCTAATGACACTCGCGCTTCGACGAAGTCCGGCGCCCTCTCCACAATTTCCTCGAGCATCGATCTGGCGACCGGATGATTGCGGGTCGCCAGGTGGACCGTCGAGATCTGGTACTGGACGTCGAGCGCCTGCGGGCGCATCAATTGAGCCTTCTCCAGATGGCGCAAAGCCTCTTCGAATTCGTGGTCTTGCTTCAGGAGCACGCCGAGGTAGAAGTTTGCCTCGAAATCGTTGGGATTGAGTTGGAGCTCGCGGCGAAACATCTCGAAGGCGTCGTCCCGATTTCCCGAAATCAAATGAGTCGTTCCCAACAAAGAGTGCGCTCCCGGAAGATTTGGATTCAGTTCCAGGGCGCGCTGAAACTCCTCGCGGGCTCTGGCCAGCTCGTTGGCCTTGCGGAACACGCTGCCCATCATCAGGCGAGCTTCGGCCGAGTCCCCCTCCCGCAGGATCCGGTCGACCCAGACCTGTCCCTCCGAAATGCGATCCTCTCGAATCAGCGCGGTTCCCAGAAGGTACGCAAAAGCTCGATCGTCCCGATGTCGGTCCGCGACCGGCGCCAGCAGCTCGATGACCCGTTCGTTGTCGCCCAGTCGGAAATGGGAGTCGGCCGACAACATCCTGGCGTTGAACTGAGAAGGATCCAATTCCAGCGCTCGGCTCAACGGAGGCAGCGCCTCGTCATAGCGGGCCGACTTATAATAGGCGAGCCCCAGGTTCAACAGCGCCGGAAGGTTCTCGCGCTCCAAAACAAGGGCCTTTCGGTACGAGTCTATGGCTCTGGCATAGTCCCCTAACGCGGCATAGGCGGCGCCGAGGTTGATCAGGACTTCGGGATACTCCGGCCCCTCAAGGAGGAAGCGCCGGTACGCGTCTACAGCCTCCTGATGCCTCCCCTGCCGCTGATGTTCCACGGCCTGATCGAGGAGATCTCGCAGTTCCGACTGCGCGGCGATCTCGTACGGACCCCACATGAACAGCGCCAGACAGCAGCCCGCCAGAAAGACTCGCGTCCAGCGTTTTTTACCTCCTTGTCGATCGGTTCTCATCCTGAATCGCCCTGAATGCCTCTCGGTCGCGGACCTAACGTGAAGCGTCCTTCGCCGCAACCGGTTCACGGTCCCGGAGGAGGCTGGTCGGAGGCCCGCTCGCCGCCGACCGCCTGGGCTCCGTATTTCTGCGTTTGAAACATTTCATCCAATCGGAGGTACTCCTCCCGCTCCCGCTCCGCATCCTCTCTGCGCCCCGCTCGCGCGTAGGCTCTGGAGAGCACGAATCGAAGCTCCGGACTGGTCGGCGCAAGTTGAATCCCCCGCTCCAGCTCGGAGATGGAGCGCTCGATTTCCCCGAATTCCAGGAAAATCCGCCCCAGCGCATGCCGGGCAGGAAAAGAGGCGGGGTCGATTTCTACGGCCTTTTCCGCCCAGGGTTGAGCTTCCTCGTAGGCGCCTCTCTTGACGTATTCAAACGCCGTCTGCAGCATGCTGGGAACGTGGTGAGGCTGAATTTTCAGCTCCTTCTGAAAGTACTCGAGAGCCTTGTCCGGCTCCTCCCGCATCAGGAATACTCCGTAGGCGTAATGGACGTTCGGCACTTCAGGAAAATCGCTCACGAGCCGCTGATAGAGTTCATCGGCGATCTCATATCGCCGCGTAGCCGTTTCATAGGCAGCTCTGCCTGCAAGCATGACTTGTTCGCGCTTTGCCGGAGGGAGTTCGGAAGGCAGGAACGGGAGACGCAGGACGCTGATCCCCATGGCTTCGATCACGCTTGCGCTTCGGTTGTTCTCAACCGCAAACTCTTTGAGCGCCTCGAATGCAACCTCAAATTCTTCGAAGCGATTCAGAAGAATTGCAGCGTGATATCGTACCGCCGGATACATCTGGGCGTTTTCCGAAATGCCCAGAAGCCGGGCTTTCTGGAGGTTCACCAACGCGCGCTCGTAGTCGCGTTCCCGATACTCGCACAGTCCGATCAATGCCCAGACGACGGCGTTCTCGCGCTGAAAGGACGCCAGCACCCGCAGCGCCTCCAGGGCCTCCCCGAAGCGGTCGAGGTCGTACAGAAGAGTTCCAAGATACCACCAGCCTTCCATCCATTCCGATCGCAGAGCCACCGCTTCGCGGTACC
>DATKAT010000325.1:0-3964 GCA_035514675.1 Acidobacteriota bacterium
GGTTTGAGATCCCCGTTCAGGACGTCGCGGAAGCTGTTGGCGGCGTTCGAGTAGCTGTGCTGCTGGAAAAACGATTCCGCCAGATAGTAGTGGGCCAGCGAGCTTCTTGGGTTCAGGGCCACCGCCTTTTCAAATTCCTGCATGGCTGAGATGAACTCCCCCTGGTCCTGGTACTCGCGCCCCAGGGCGATGTGGACGGCGACTCTGGTGCGATCGGAGTTCATCAGCACTCTGCCGTCAGGGTCCAGCTCCATGCGCAGGGGCTGCGATTCGGTTTCGAAGTCGAAGGAAGTGGTTCTGCCGTTGACCATCAGCCGCTTGGCCTCGTCCTCCCCTTTGGTTTCGACCAGGACCTCCATGGGCATGCGGAACAGATCCAGGTTCTGACGGACTTGTCCGCGCAGTCGAAATCCGCCGGAGGTCACTTTGTGCACGGTGTAATCGAGTTGAAACTCGGGCACTCCGATCGATTCGATCCACTGACTGAAGAACCATCGGTAGTCTTCTCCGCTGGCCCGTTCGATCAGGGAAACGAATTCGGAGATGGTGGCTTCGCTTCCCCCCTTTTCGGCGAACCACTGCGAAACGGCCTGATCCAGCTCCTCCTTGCCCACCAATTGCCCGAGCATATAGAGCACCCAGGCGCCTTTGCTGGAGACGATCGACTGGTAGCGCGGGCTCCCTTCCTCCAGCGCCATCCCCTGAATGATGGGCGCGGTCTCCTGATACTTGAGGGCTTCCACGGCCTGGCGGGACAACTCCTCGTCGTACAGCTCCGGGTGGCGCTGCTCCAAGTACTGAAGAGCGGAGAAGCTGGCGAAGCCGTCTTGCAGCCAAGCGTCCGCCGGGCGCTTCGGCCTGAGCGAATGCCCCCACCACTGTCTGGCCACGCGGCGCGCCAGTTCGAAAACAGGCGTTTGAGGCGCGGTCAGGAGGCTCTTCTCCAGCAGAATCAGTCCGCGAGCCGAGCTCTCCCCCTGGTTCAGGTTTTCGACTTCGCACACGGTCAAACCCGCAACCGGGGCGCTGCCGAATCGCTGCCGCATGAAGTCGACCACCTGTTCGATTTCCTGCGCCCAGGGTTGCAGATCCCCTTCGAAGTCGTCGGTGACGAAAAAAGTCACAGGGAAGCTTTCGGATCCCAACGGCTGGCGGTAGTAGCGCGCGACGGTCACAGGCAGATAGCTCACCGCTTCGCGGCTTTCCCAGGTAAAGACTTCGGAGATTCCGACGGTCTCGACCGGGGCCAATTCGCCGGGCGCCACGGCCGTAAATCCAAGGGGCACCTGAACGCGCACGGTGGCCGTGGCGCCGCCCAGCGGGAGCTGGTGGGAAGGAAACCAGTACCCGTGACTCAGCAGAAGCGCCCCGTCTCGACGGATTACCGCCTTGTCGGTCAGCGGCACCTGAAGAAAGGCGTACTGCTCGGGCTCCAGCAGGCCCTCGAATTGAAAGCTCAACGTCCGTCGTTCGCCCTCGCGAAAGGGAACTCCCGAAAGCACCCGGGTGCGGTCCGCAGAGAAGGAGTCGCCGGACAGATTCAACCGATTTCCCTCCTCGTCCGCGACGTCGATCAGGCTCAGCTTCCTGTTGAAATGGAAGGGGATCGACATGGTTTCGGACACGACCTCGAATTCAATCTTCGCCTCGCCTTTGAGAAAGCTGCGCTCGGGATCGATCTCGATCCGTATGTCGTAGTGGCGAACGTCGATTGCAGGGGGCGGTTCCGGCGCGCTCTGAGCGAACGCCGCCGCCGTCAGCGAACAAAGGAACCACAAATGGATGACTGTTCTCATTTCAACCTTTTTCTTTCACGCCATGCCCAAGGAAGTTTTCTATTTCCTCGGCCGCCCGGTCCGGTCCGGGAGAGTCCCCCAGTCGCTGGACGACGGTCTGCAACCCCCGCCTCATCTCCCCTGCCAGCTCCGGCTCCGTCAGCAGCCGCACCAGAAACCTTCCGATTTCCTCCGGTTTCGCATTTTCTTGAACGAACTCCGGTACGATCCTCTTTCCCGCCACCAGATTAGCCAGACAATATGTGTCGGTTCGAATCCATGGCCGGAGCAGTAAACGGCTCCAGCCGGACACTCGATAAACCATCGCGAAGGGCACGCCCAGCAACGCGGCTTCCAGCGTGGAAGTGCCGCTTTTGACAATGGCGCTGTCGGCCTGAGACAGCGCGGCCTCCGAGCCCTGTTTCCAGATCTCCACTCGCAGATCCTTTGACTGCGTCGCGGCGTTCATTTGAATCAATCCCGACAGGATCGATTCCTCGATTGCAGGGGCCTTGACGACCAGGAACCGGGCGCGCACCCTTTCGGCGACGAAAGCGGCCGCTTCCAACTGCAAGGGCAGAATCCGCTCCACTTCCCGCCGTCGACTGCCCGGCAGCAGAGCCACAATGCGAGGGTCCCCGGCGACTGTTTCCGGCCTGCTCCTGTTCAGCCTGGCCGCGGTCGGATTGCCCACGTAAAAAGCTTTGACGCCCCGCCTTCGATAATAGTCTTCCTCGAAAGGCAGGATCACTAGCATTAGATCCACAAAACGGCTGATTTGTTTCACCCGGGAGGACCGCCAGGCCCAGACCTGCGGGCCGATGTACTGGCAAACCGGAATTCCCATGCGCTTCAGGCGACCTGCCAGCCGCAGGTTGAACTCCGGGAAGTCCACCAGAATGGCCAGTTCCGGGCGGCGGGTCCGGGCTTCCTTCTGCAGCTTTCGAAAGAGGCTCCAGTAATTTCTCCAATTGGACAGCGCTTCGCGGGGCCCTACCGCAGCCAACCGATCCACATCCATCACCAGTTCAACCCCCGCGGCCCGCATTTCAGTTCCGCCGCTTCCCCAGAAACGGCAGGACCCATGGAGACGAGCCTTCAAAGCCTCGATCAGTTCGGCCGCATGGGCGTCCCCGGAGCTTTCTCCCGCAACGACCAGAAAAGATCGCTCATTCATTTGAATCGGGAATCCGGGAAACGATCCAGCCCCCTCCCAGGACCCTGTCGCCCTGGTAGAAGACGGCCGCCTGGCCTTCGGTTACAGCCATCTGAGGCTCGTCAAACCTCACCTCCGCAAACAGTCCGGAGCCGTTGCGGCCTTCCCGGAGAGAAATCGCGGCCGAAGCCTCCCGATGGGCGGATCGGATCCGCACGCCGGCCCGGATTGTTGCGTTCGGCGGACGTCCGGAAATCCAGTTGACGCGTTCGGCGGTCAAGGCTCTGCTGTACAGGTCCTCGCGGTATCCCACGGTGATCGCGTTCCTTTGGGGGTCGACGCGCAGAACGTACAGCGGGCGCTGGTGGGAGACTCCCAAGCCTCTCCTCTGTCCGACCGTGAAGCGATGGACGCCCGTATGACGGCCCAGAACCGCGCCGTCCTTGAACAGAATCGGCCCGCCCTCCTGAATCGACTCGAGAACGGGGAGAAAATCCAACCGCATCCGGCCGGCGTGGCGCTGAATAAAGCCCGCGTAGTCGCCGTCCGGAATGAAGCAGATTTCCTGGCTATCCTTCTTTCCCGCCGTCGCCAAACCGCTGTTGCGGGCGATCCGGCGGATTTCTTGCTTCTCGAAGTCGCCCACCGGAAACTGGATCCGGGACAGCTGCTCTTGATTCAACTCAAACAGAAAGTAGGACTGATCCTTGGCCGGATCCCTGCCCTTCAGCAGCAAATAGCCGTCCTCAGGGTCCTTCCGAACTCTGGCGTAATGCCCCGTCGCGACCCGATTCAAGCCGACCTGCCTGGCGAAGCTCAACAGTCGGTCGAACTTCAAAAAGGTGTTGCAGGCCGTGCAGGGGATCGGTGTTCTTCCTTCCAGGTAACTGCCGATAAACGGCTCGATGACGGTCTTTTGAAATTCCCGCTCCAGGTTGAGCACGTAAAACCGGAACCCGAGATCCTCGGCCACTCGGCGGGCGTCGTAGACGTCGTCGAGCGAACAGCAGCGACCGGCGCGGGGCTTTCCGTC
>DATKAT010000326.1:0-4905 GCA_035514675.1 Acidobacteriota bacterium
CCACGACGCCTGGAGGTTTCAGCGCGACTACTTCTACGATCCCGGCATGCACGGAGTCGATTGGGCGGAAATGAAGGGGCGGTACGGCCGGCTCCTCGACGACGCGGTGACCCGCTGGGATGTGAACTTCGTCCTCGGAGAGTTGATCGGGGAGCTGAACGCCTCCCATGCCTACCGGGGCGGCGGGGACGCCGAACGACCCCGCCAGAGGAAAGTCGGGCTGCTGGGAATCGACTGGAGCCTTGAGAACGGCGCTTTCCGCATCCAGAGGATCCTGCGCGGCGCCGCCTGGGACGTCGAGAATCGTTCGCCCTTGTACCGCCCGGGACTGAACGTCAAGGAGGGGGACTACATCCTCGCGATCAACGGCGCGCCCATGGACGTTTCTCGCGACCCCTGGGCGTCCCTGGACGGACTGGCCGACAGGACGGTCGAGCTGACCGTCAACGATCGACCCAATCTGGAAGGCGCCCGAAAGGTGCTGGTCCAGACTCTGGAAGACGACACCAGGCTGCGGTTCGAAGCCTGGATGGAAGACAACCGCCGGTACGTCGACGAATTGTCCGGAGGCCGCGTCGGCTACATCTACGTGCAAAGCACAGGGATCGACGGCCAGAGCGATCTGGTTCGGCAATTCGAGGGACAGTGGAGGAAAGACGCCCTGTTGATCGATGAGCGCTTCAACAGCGGAGGCCAGATCCCCGATCGCTTCACCGAGTTGCTCGATCGCGAGCCGCTCTCCTACTGGGCGGTCCGTCATGGATCATCCTTCCATTCGCCTCCGGTCGGACACCTGGGACCCAAGGCCATGCTGATCAACGGCTGGTCCGGATCGGGGGGCGACGCCTTTCCCTATTACTTCAGGGAAAAAGGCCTCGGGCCCCTCATCGGCACGCGAACCTGGGGCGGACTGATCGGCATCTCCGGTTCCCCCTCGCTGGTTGACGGAGGCAACGTCACCGTTCCGACTTTCCGCATGTACAGCGCCTCCGGGGAATGGTTTCCCGAAGGACACGGAGTCGAGCCGGACATCGAAGTTCCGGAGGACCCGGTCCGGACGGCTCAGGGAGAGGACCCGCAGTTGAAAGCGGCCGTCGAACTCCTGCTGCGCGAAATGGACGGCAATCCGCCCCGGCGCCCCCCGCTGCCGCCAAGCGAAATCCGGGTGCCGTAACGCGTTTCGAGTCACGAGCATCCCCGCCCGCGACTCCGGGTAGCGCGGCATCCTTCCCGGGCGATAGGTCGGCCTTCGCCTCCTCGACGTACTGCACGAGTACGCCTGCGGAGGCCTTCGTCGCGCGCCTTGTATCCGCCCCCCTCGCGATGGACCCGCATGAGAAATGCGGGCTAGAATAGATCCACCGCGCCCGGGTGGCGGAACAGGCAGACGCACAGGACTTAAAATCCTGTGGGGGGCGACCCCCGTGCGGGTTCGATTCCCGCCCCGGGCAGTTTCTTTTCAATGGTTTGCGGCTTTTGCTCTTTTCGACCGGCTCGCCTGCAGAGGCTTTTTTTCGTCAGTTGACACTTTTTTGACACTTTTTCGCTCGGGTGAGATTGAAAAATTTTCAGCGGCGTTTCTCAAGGCGGGATCAAATACCGTCACGTAGATGTTCTGGGTGACCGTCGGATTCGCGTGCCCGAGGATCTTCGAGAGATCCTCGATCTTCATTCCTTTTCCGCGAGCAAGCGTCGCATAAGCGTGACGCAGGGAATGGTGGGTGATGCGGGGCACGCCGGCCTTCCTGCAGGCCGTCGTGAGCGCTTCTCTCATTGACCTGTAGCCTCTTCCGTATTTGTTCAGGAACAGCGGTTCATCGGCGCTTGCTCCCGGCCGACCGGCAAGCTCCTCCACGATGCATCGCTTCAAAATTGCATTTATCGGGACGAGGCGCTCCTTCCTGCCTTTTCCCACGACGCGCAAAAGCCGGCCGTCCAGATCCGCATCCCTGACCCTGCAGTTGACCAGCTCCGCTTTGCGACAGCCTGAGTTGAGAAAAGCCAGAAAAAACCGGCGCGCGCCAGGAAAAAGGTGGGAGAAAATGGATCTCAGCTCGCTTTCGTTCGGCGTGTGATTCGGTCGTCTGATGTGCAGCTTTGGCTTCCTGACTCCCAGAACGGGATTGGCAAGGACCAATTCCTCCTGGACCGCCAGCCGAAACATCGCCGAAAGCGTCGCTAGTTCTCGATGAATGGTATTCGAAGCCGCTCCCTGGCGCTCGCGTCGCCGAATGTACGGCGCTGCAGGCTCTCGGTCAGCCGCAGGGTAGACGCCTTGGGTGTGGGTTCGGCTTCGTGTGTCTTCGGCACCGGCGGCGACCCGATCGGAAAGCTTCCGGGATCGAACGGCTCCGGCCTTCTGCGCAGCGAAAACGTAAAGCTCAACGCCAGAATCAGGCCGGCGAAGACCAGAAGCGTCAGCACGCTCACGGCGAGGCCTCCGCTTTGTCGGCGGCCAGCACGCTTTCATTCGCCTCCGTTCGGCCGGAGGTCGGCGGGGCTTTATGGGCCTCATTTTCGCCGACGGCCGGCAAGGCTTCAGTGGCTTCCGGGACCTCCGGCCGCCATCCAACCAGCGCCAGCATCTCGATTTCCAGGACCTCGATCTCCAGATCGGCCTGCAGCCGGTCGGATTCCAGAACCGCCAGCTTCTCTTCGGCCCGGGCCAGATCGATTACGTCGAACACGAACGGCAGCAGCGGGCTTGGCTCCTGCTCGGCGATCCTTCTGCCCTGCCGGATCTTTTCCAGCTCGAGTCCGGCCGTCCGGATGCGGGCTGCAAGCGCGCGCCGTTGCACCAGAAGCTTCTGCCGCTGCAGGTGCATCCTGCGCAAAGACGAGACGATCCGCTCGCGTTCGCGCTCATACTCGAGCTGCTTAAGGGGAAGCGGCAGATCCGCCGGATCCGTCTTGCCGGCAAGCGTCCCGACCGGAACGGAAACCGTCACGCCCACAAACGTCCCGCCCGAGACAGCCAGCTCGGGCGAGGCGACCAGCAGCGGAAACGAAGAGAAATGCTGCGACGTGTTGGCGTGCAATCGCACCCTGTTCCACCACGACCGCTGCAACCGCAACCGCTCGATCTCCAGCGCCAACTCCCGCAACAGCGGCGACTGGTCGACGGCAGCCTCCAATTGGGCAATCGCTGAAAAAGCGTCCAGCGGCGGCTGATTCGGTTTCGATGGCGACTCATGAGGCTTCGATGGCCGTGGCTCCTGTTCGACAACCTGAGCGTTCCATCCAGCGTCTTCTGCGGGCCGGGCTCCCTCTTGCGGCGCCGCTAGAAGATCCGCCGAAGCAGCAATGAAAACCGCCGCCGCGACAACGCTTCGAAATCCTGCCTGCCAATGCGCCCCAAACCGCCGCAACAAATCGCGGACGCCGCTCCTGACTTCAGCCAGAGCCCGAAGTCCAATGCAGGTTCGACCACCTTTCGAACCGTCAATTTCCTTCCGCATCCTTGTGGACATTTACTCTGAATTCCTAAATGAATGGTATAAAATCCCGGCCGCCACACAAGAATCCGCAATTGGACATCACGTTTCTCGGCGCAGCAGTTGCGGCCAGAGTTCTTGCCGGTGCGCTCCGATACTTCTGGGCGAAGCCAAGGCGACAAAGTCCGCTGGCCGCCACTTTTTTAGGCGATATTCGATTGAAAGCGACTACAATAGTGGAACGGTGCAGAAGCCCCAGGACCATAGCGACGTGCGCACGACCATGATCTACATCCAGGTCCTGAATGGCGGCGCCCGGGGCATGAAGAGCCCTGTGGACGCCTTGTGACGGAGACCTCAAGCGCGAGTGCGAGTTTATCTGGAAACCATCTTAACAGTAGTTGGGCAGACAGCTTTGGGCGAATACGATGACACAAGACGACGCAATCTTTTTGCTTGGCAGAGATGGAACTCTCGAGCGTGTTCAGCTCGAATCCTACGATTCTGAGGCAGTCTTACAGAAGTTAATCGAAGACTACCCGGAACTACTTGGTGGCGAACAGATAGATCGTGACAGCCCTCCGCAATGGCTATTGGTCAAGCGAGAGGTTGGCGTCCCCGACGGTAGTACGTCATCTGATCGATGGTCAGCGGACCATTTGCTACTCGATCAGAACGCCTGCCTTACGATCGTGGAGGTAAAGCGCAGCACCGATAGCCGCATCCGGCGTGAAGTAGTCGGTCAAATGCTGGATTACGCTGCCAACGCCACGTTGTACTGGCCAACGGATCGGATTCGCGCGTTGGCGTCCGCAACATGCGGTGGCCCCGAAAAGCTCGAAGTTTCTCTCCGGCATATGCTCGGTCTCGATGGCAACGATGACTCCTTGGCTGAAATAGAAAACTACTGGCGTCGCGTGGATAACAATCTACGCAACGGAGAAATGCGCCTAATGTTCGTTGCCGATGAATTGCCCCGAGAGCTACGTCGCGTAATCGAGTTCCTAAATGAGCACATGCCGCGTATCGAAGTTCTCGGAGTTGAAGTCCGGCAGTTTGCCGGCCAAAACGTGCGCGCGCTGGTACCACGTGTGATCGGCCAAACCGAGCGTACAAGGCAGGAAAAGATCACACGGCCATCCCGCAAGGTTACGCTGGACGAGCTTGTCGGAGATTGTCCGGTGTGGTGTAGAACGTTTTTTGAGGACTTGTTTGAAGAGGCGAACCGAAACGGCTTCCGCGTTGTTCCCGGAACGAAAGGTTTCAGTGTGCGCACAGTCGTATCCGGCGGCAAACTGGTGACCTTGATGTGGGGCTTCCCGCGGCCGGGATCCTTCCATCGTACGGATCCTGCGATCGACGTGCCTGTTAGCGAACTGGATACGTTCCAGAGCGCGGACGAAATCTGTCAATCCCTGAATCAACTCGCTCCTTTCACATTGAAGGGCGGATGGATGACGATGCTGTTGAA
>DATKAT010000327.1:0-16089 GCA_035514675.1 Acidobacteriota bacterium
ACGACGTCTTCCTCTGCATCGATCCTGACATTTTTGCGGTCTCCTTCGATCAGCTTCTTCAGTCCGGCCACGGTGGTTGCCGACGCCGGTTCGCATCCGATTCCGTCTCGGCCCAGGATCGCCTTGGCGTCGGCGATTTCCTGCTCGCTGACTTCGTCGCACCAACCGTCGGAAAAGTTCAGCGCCCGGACGGCTTTTTTCCAGCTGATGGGCCGGCCGATCTTGATAGCGCTGGCCAGCGTCCAGGCATTGTCGACCGGAACGAGCTCCCGCGAGCTGGAAACAAGGGTTCGGTAGAGCGGATTGGCCCCGCTGGCCTGGATGACGGTCAAACGAGGGACTTTCTCGATGAATCCGAGGCGCTTCAGCTCCATCAGAGCCTTGCCGTACGAAGAGCTGTTGCCGAGGTTTCCGCCGGGAACGACGATTCGGTCCGGAACCTTCCAGTCGAGCTGATCGAACAGGTCGATCATGACCGTCTTCTGCCCCTCCAGCCGAAACGGGTTGATCGAATTCATCAGGTAAAGGTCGGTCGTGTTGGAGAGATCCTGCACCAGCTCCATGGCGGCGTCGAAATCCCCTCGCACCTGAATGGTCTGCGCTCCGTAATCCAGCGTCTGCGAAAGCTTTCCGTAGGCGATCTGTCCCTCCGGAATAAAGACGACTGCGCGCACATCCTCCGTCCGGGCGCAGTAAGCGGCCATCGAGGCGGAGGTGTTGCCGGTGGAGGCGCAGCAGACGACGCGCGATCCCAGTTTCCGGGCCTGCGAGATCGCCACCGTCATTCCGTAATCCTTGAAGGATCCGCTGGGATTCCAACCGAGATGCTTGACTCGAAGATTCTTCAGCCCGACGTATCGAGCGGATTGGCGGGCATCCACCACCGGATTGTTTCCTTCGCCCATGGTGACGATCCAGCGCTCGTCGCCGGAGGCGAAAGGGAGGAGCTCGCGGTATCGCCAGACTCCGCTGCCGTCCAGAGGTTCGACCGATCCCCTTCTACTTCGAAAGACCCTCCTGAGATCGCCGGGGTCGAGATCGTCAAACGCGTACGCGATGTCGAGCAGGTCGCTGCAAGCCGAACAACGGAAGAGCTTCTCGTCGATCGAGAACTCTTTCCCGCAGGTGTCGCTGATGCATCGAAACCTTGGCCTGTTCATTCGGTAAGAAGGCGGTCGATTCGCCGCCTGATTCCTTCGTCATCCCACTGCAGAAATCCCTGATGCGGATATACCAGTCGCCGCTTCCGATCCAGAAGCAGACTTGATGGCAGCACCGTGACTCCGAAACGGCTATGCAGAATCCGTTCCCGGTCGATCAGGAACGTAAAGGGATAGGGATGGCGATCTAGAAATCTAGTGACCGTTTTCGGGTCCTCATCGCTGATGGAGACGATCGATAGCCCCCGCTCGCCGAATTCCTCCTGCAGCCGAGCCATCGAAGGCATTTCCAACAGACAAGGCCTGCACCAGGTCGCCCAGAAGTTGACCAGCAGAACTCGGTCCGAGAATGCGTCCAAAGAGACCGTTTCCCCCTCCACAGTGCGAAAATCTCCGGTGAGATCCGCATGCTCCCGTAATTCGGGAGGAATCCAGCTCTGCGCGCCGGTGGAAGGGAAGTTGAACGCTAGGAAGAGAGCTCCGAGAAAAGCCCCCGTCGACACCAGCGAAACCGTACGTGGCGAAACATGTTTCAGCATAGGGAAGCGGAGACTCATAGTAGCATACAGGCCCGCAGACTGATCCGAACGGGCTTCGTCGTGCGAATCGCGACGCCCTGAGTTCGCTTCCCCTTGCTATGATACGGCCCATGGATCGGCCCGCGATCATCACCTTTCTGTCCGACTTTGGAACGCGGGAACACTACGTCGGCGCCGTAAAGGGTTCGATTCTAACAATCCACCCCGAGGCCCGAATCATCGACATCAGCCATGAAGTGGAGGCGCACGATGTCACCGAGGGAGCTTTTACGTTGTTTTGCTCCTACTCCTGCTTTCCTCCTGAGAGCATTCATCTCTGCGTGGTGGATCCGGGAGTGGGCTCCTCCAGACGAGGCCTGATCGTACAAACGACGGATCGCCTGTTTGTGGCGCCCGACAACGGTCTGCTGGCGCTGGTTCTTCAGGCCGAGAAGATCGATCGGATCGTCTCCATCGAAGCGGAGCGTTACTTCCGGCATCCGGTTTCCGCAACCTTTCACGCTCGGGATGTTTTCGGCCCCGTTGCGGCGTGGGTGTCGCGAGGAGAGGACCTTTCCAGCTTCGGGCCCGAAGTAAGCGCCTATGAACCGCTCGCTCTCCCTCGGATCCAGATCCGGAGGGAGGGGATTCTGGAAGGCGTGGTCTTGCATATCGACAGATTCGGCAACCTCATCACCAACCTGAGGGCCGATGAGGCGAGGAAGCATTTTGGCGAAGACTGCCGGCCTGCAGCGATCGAGGTCGCGGGCACGGAAATCGCCCGTTTCGTTGAAACCTATTCCGAAGACGCAGGGAATGGACCCTTCGCCCTACTGGGCAGCAGCGGTTTTTACGAGATCGCGACGAGAAACTCGTCGTCGGCGAGGCTCCTAAAAGTGGATCGGGGAGCAAGGGTTCGTTTAACGTTTGCCGCATTCCGAGCGAAAGATTAACGTCGCTGGAGGGATCAACCGAACTGTTTTCTTTGCGGTGTTCACGCTGACATCTGCGGCGGGGAAGCCCGCAGGCCAGGCGGCGCCTTCCCGCGTGCAGAACATCGCCGAAGGGAGCGTGGCCTCTGGAACGTCCGCGTAGATGGGACTGAAACTGACCGACGTGACCCGGGCCAGCCTGAAAGCCTGTGTTACGCGGGGTCGTTTTCCTGGGGATTTGCGGTCGCTGCCGTCAGCGCTTCCTGCAGCGCAGCCACCGCAACTTCGGCTCCGTGCGTTTTGTGCCGGGGAAGGCCCTCCAGGTGGATCAGAAGCTGGTCGGTTGTGATGCGAGCGCATTCCAGCGCGGTCCGGCCCACAATCAGTTCCAATAGTCCGGCCGCGGCGGCCAAGGCGGCCGTGCAGCCGTCCGCTTGAAAGGACGCCTTTTCCAGACGATCCCGACCGAACCGAAGATATAGGACGACCCGATCGCCGCAAATCGGATTTTCGGACTGACCGACGTGCGTGGCGTCGTCGATTCTGCCCCGATTCGGCATTTCTCCGACCAGGCGGCGCACCTTAGGGCTGTACACTTCAGGCGATCGCCATTTCTCTCATCCTGCCGATGACCTCAGGGAGGATCTCCAGCACGTACTCGATATCTTCCTCCGTGGTCATTCGGCTGATGCTGAAACGGATGGCGCTGTCGATGACTCGGTCGTCCAACCCCATCGCCGTCAAAACGTGGGAGGCGGAAACGGCGCCGGATGAGCAGGCCGCGCCGGTGGAAACGGCGACGCCCCGAAAATCGAGCGCCACCAGCAAAGCCTCCCCCCGCAGGCCCGGGAAGCTGATGTTGCTGACGTGCGGGGCTCTCTTGGCGCCTCGACCGTTGAGCACGGTCCCGGGAATTCGCTCCAGGACTTCCTGCTCCAGCCGATCTCGCAATGCGCCGATCCGGGTCCCGAAGTCCTCCAGATGCTGCGCGGCCAACTCGCACGCCTTCCCCATCCCGACGATTCCGGGGACGTTTTCTGTTCCAGCTCGTCGCTTTCGTTCGTGGCTGCCGCCAACCATAAAAGGCGCCGTCTCCACTCCGCTTCGCAGGAACAAAGCGCCGACGCCCTTCGGTCCGTGAAACTTATGAGCGGAAATCGAAAGCAGATCGACCCCCTCCTGTTGCAAATCGACAGGGATCTTGCCCGCGGCCTGGACGGCATCCGTGTGAAAAAGGACACCCTGCCGGCGGGCGATTTCTGAGATTTCTCCGACAGGTTGAATCGACCCGATTTCATTATTGACGTACATGACGGACACCAGCGCCGTCTCATCGGAAATCGACTCTTGGATCTGTTCGAGGCGCACCACCCCGTCGGAGTCCACGTCGACGTAAGTGACTCGATGTCCGCGCTTTTCCAGCGCCTCGCACGCCCGAAGCACCGCAGGATGCTCGATTTTGGAGGTGATCAGATGGCTCCCCGGCCTCCCGAAGCTCTCCGCCACCCCGAATATGGCGGCGTTGTCCGCTTCAGTTCCGCCGCAGGTAAACACGATTTCGTCGGAATCCGCCCCCAGGAGATCGGCCGCCTGCCGGCGCGCGTTTTCGACCCCGCTGCGAGCCCGCTGCCCCTGCTCGTGAATCGAAGACGCGTTTCCGTAGGTCTGGCCGAAATAGGGGAGCATCGCTTCGACCGCCGCCGGCTCTACCCGCGTGGAAGCATTGTTGTCCAGATAGACTCGACGATTCACGGCTCCATCTTACCACCGCCGCCGACATCCCCACAATGAATCAAACCGCTTGAAATACGCCCGAAAAAGTCGTCGCTGCGGGAATTCGATCCCTGCGACTTGACAGGCCTCGATTGCCATCTTAAACAAAGGATAGAGCGACGAAACAGCTTATTTAAATTGTTGACCGAACAAGATTTATCGCTTGTTTAGGGAACCGTCGAGCATAAAGGAAAAGGAGGCGCATCATGTTAAGCTTGAGACCCGTAAGAACGTTAAAGGACAACCCGACCGCATTGGACAGGATTTTCGGGGACAACTTCAATCGATTCTTCAATCAGATCGATCAGGAGCTGACTTCTGAAAGGGCCTTCAGTCCCCCGGTCGATATTTACGAAGCCCACGACAATCTGGTTTTCACGTGCGAAGTGCCCGGCTTCGAAAAGGAGGGCATCGACATCAATATGGAGAACGGCCGGCTGACCATCAGCGGCGAACGCAAGTTCGAAGAGCAGGAGGGCCGTGATTACCACCGGTTGGAGCGCTGGTACGGAAAGTTCTTCCGCAGCTTCCAGCTTCCCACCACCGTGGATGTGGACAACATCTCGGCTAATCTGAAGAACGGAGTTCTGACCGTGTCCGTTCCGAAGAGAGAGGAAGCCCGGCCGCGACAGATCGAGGTGACGGCCTGATTGCAGGCCGTTCCGGTTTCAGCCGCCGGACGCGCTTGATAGCGCGTCCGGCTTTCACATACAGTTAACCCTTCCAATGCCCGGGTTCGGAGTACGGGGCTTCCGGCGGCCGTCAGGCGATCCTGGCCCGCCAGAGATTCTCCGGATCCGGGCTTTACGCTGATCTCCCGGCGTTTCCCGCTTGACGCTTCCCCGCAAGTCCATCCCGATGGACAACTGCCTAAGCGCCATGGACGCCCCAGGCCGCGTTCCGACGTTTCTGAAATCCAGTCTCACGAACGCTGCGGTCGGGAGGGATCACTCGGCATGCGATAGGCTTCGAGACGGCTGGTACAGCTTGGACCAATATTCCTTGACCATGCGGCGAGTCGAGAAAGGCGCCGCGGTCGAGCGGATGGAGTTCTTCATGAGATTGATCCAGCCTCGCGGAATTCCAGCCGAGTCGCGATCGTAAAAGAGCGGAACGATTTCATTCTCGAGCAGTGCGTAAAGGGAATCAGCCGCCTCAGAATCAGATTCGCCCTCAATCGCCCACCCGTTTTCATCGTTGTAGCCTTCATACCACCAGCCGTCCAGAACGCTGCAGTTGGCGATCCCGTTCAGTGACGCCTTCTGGCCGCTGGTCCCGCTGGCTTCCTTCGGGGGTTCGGGATTGTTCAGCCACAGGTCCACGCCCTGGACCAGGTGATGCGCGACATACTTGTCATAGTCTTCAATAAAGGCGATGTGGCCCCCCATCCGGTTGTCGGCGCAAGCGTCAAAGACCTGCTTCAGGAGATGTCTTCCCGGTTCGTCGGCCGGGTGGGCCTTGCCTGCGAAAACAATCTGGACGGGACGCCAGGGATTCAGCAGCAGCACCTTCAGCCGCTCGACATCCCGCAGTATCAAGCCGGCTCGCTTATAGGTGGCGAACCGTCTGGCGAATCCGATCGTCAGCGCCTGCGGACTCAGCAGCGCCCCGAAGGCGACAATCTGGCCGGGCGAAATCCCGTCCGCCATCCAACGGGTGCGGGCCCGTTCGCGAACGATTGAAAGAAGCTTCAGCTTCAGCTTTTCATGCACCCCCCACAGTTCTTCGTCCGGAATCTCAAAGACACGATCCCACAGTTCCTGTTCGTCGTGGCGACTGAGCCAGTTCTGGCCAAGATAGCGGGTCAGCAGCGGAATCATCTCACCTGCAAGCCAGGTGGGCACGTGCACCCCGTTAGTGATGGAGAAGATCGGCACTTCGTTTTCCTCCCGATCCGGGAACAGATGGTTCCACATCCGTCTGGAGACTTCACCGTGCTTCCGGCTGACGCCATTGGATCTGGCGGAGGTTTTCAAGGCCAGGACCGTCATGCTGAAATGACTGCTTCCCTCCACGCTCCCCAGCGCCAGAAAATCGTCGTAAGGGATCCCGTGGCGGCTCCAGTAACGAGAGAAATGCTCCTCGATCATGTAATAGGGAAACTCATCGTGACCGGCCTTGACGGGAGTGTGGGTCGTAAAAACGATCCGACCCCGGATGTTTTCAACCGCCTCCCGGAAGCTCATCCCCGATTCGACGTCTTCCCGGATCAGTTCGATGGAAGCAAATGCGGCGTGCCCTTCGTTTAAATGGAGCACGGTCGGTTCGAAGCCAAGCGCCCGCAGCACGCGGACGCCCCCCACGCCCAGAATGATCTCCTGTCGGATTCTGACTTGATCATCCCCTCCGTACAATCGAGCCACCAGATCGCGGTCCCACAACTCGTTCTCGCTGATGTCCGTGTCCATAAAATAGATCGGCACCCGTCCCACCTGCGCCTTCCAGACCGCGACGCCGACTTCACGGTCGCCGACCGGAACGCTCACGATCAGGCGGCTGCCATCGTCGTTGCAGACCGGCAACAACGGGACTCGCTCCAGATTCAGCCTCTGGTAAATCGCCTCCTGGAAGCCGTCCGCCGCGATTCTTTGATGGAAGTATCCTTCGGGATACAGGGTCCCCACGCCCACAAAGGGCAGTCCGAGGTCGCTGGCCTCCTTGCAGGTGTCTCCGGCTAGCAGTCCCAGGCCGCCGGAATAGATGGGAAGCGAACCGTGGACTGCAAATTCGGCGCAGAAATAGGCGACCAGTTGGGGTTCGGACTCGGCCTGCCGCGAATACCACGTATCGGAGGCCGCCATGTATTCGTCGAACAGCCTGACCACCTCGTCGTATTGATTCAGAAAGTCAGGATCGGCCGCCCTTTCCTGAAGCGTCTCGGTCGAGATTTCCTGGAGAATCTGGATCGGATTGTGTCGGGATTTTCGCCACAGAGTCCGATCCAGGCGCTTGAACAAATCGCGGGCCTCCCCGCGCCAGCTCCACCAGAGGTTGTATGCAAGGTCGCCCAGGCGCACGATGCGCTTGGGCAAATGGGCGTGACTCGGAATTTCCGCTTTCATCGTTCAACACCTCGCTCCTGTTGGGGTTTCTTTCGGTTGCTTGGGATGCGCCAGTACTTCGGCAGCAGGTTTCGCGGATGTTTCGCGCCTGCGGATCAGTCCAGATCCCACGGGCGCGGCGGGGGCTCATCCAACTCGTCTTTGGATTCCAGCGCCTGTTTGAACTTCTCCTCCAGCGAATCGCGGCGGCGCTTCTCATTGGAGAACGCCTTTTGAAAGGCCTCGTCGCTTTTTTCCCGACGCGTCTTTTCCCTGTGAAGCGCTTCCTCCAGCGTAAAAGTCGTTCGCCTCTCTTCGGAGTGCAGAACCAACCCCGTCTTTCGCTCAACAGTCAGCTTCGCCTGACAGCAGGGACAGACGACTTCCAGCTTTTCCCCCATGGCGCTTTAATTGTATCAGTCTTTCAGGGGGAGTTTCGAGTTTGAAGTCAGGGCCGGCATCCTGCCGGCCGAACTTCGGGCTGGAAGTAGAGCTATGGAAAGATCCCCAGCTCCCGGTACGAACGCGCCACTTTGCGTATAGCGACCACGTAGGCGGCGATCCGAAGGCTCTTCACCTCCTCCTGCTTCCGGTAGACGTTTCTTATGGAGTCGTATGCGCTGTTCATGGTGTCCTCCAGGCCCGACTTGACGAGGTCCTCTTCGTCGGCGCCGTGGAGCAGAACCTTTCGGGCGCTGGGAGGAATTTTATAGCCTGTAGTTCTCTCCATGAAATCGACCAGATTCTTGCCGCGAATCTCGTCGAGCCGGTACTGCATGCGGCCGAATCGCATGTGGGCCAGGTTCTTTCCCCACTCGAAGTAGGAGACCGTGACACCGCCGGCGTTGAGATAAATGTCGGGAATCAACAGTAGATTTCGAGCCAAAAGACGTTTTTCCGCTCCTGGAGTGACCGGACCGTTCGCAGCTTCGGCGATGACTTTCGCTCGAATCCGGTCGGCGTTCTTCAAGGTGATCTGGTTTTCCAGGGCCGCAGGGATCACGATGTCGCATTCGACCTCGAGGGCGGCCGCGGTGTCGTCAACGGTCTGGGCGCCCGGGAACTCTCGAATGGAGCCGGTCTCGCTGCGGTGTAGGATGAGCTTTTCCACGTCGAGGCCGGTGGGGTGGATAACGGTCCCGTCGTGCTCCGACACGGCTACAATTCTGCAATCGTCCTGCTGTTGCAGAAAGAGCGCGCAGTGGGAGCCGACATTGCCAAAGCCCTGCAGGGCGACCTTTTTTCCCTCCAGACCGGGAGACAATCCCAAAGCCCTGATGTCATCTTCGTATTGAAACGCCTGGCGCAGACCGAACTGAACGCCTCTTCCGGTAGCTTCCAGCCTTCCCCGGATGCCGCCTTGCGACAGCGGTTTGCCGGTCACACAGGCAGGATTATCGATCCCGCCTGGGTAGAAGGCGTCATAGGTGTCGAAAATCCAGGCCATCTCCCGTTCGCTGGTGCCCATGTCCGGCGCCGGAACGTTGATACCCGGCCCGATGAAATTCTTGCGGATCAGTTCGGCCGTGTAGCGTCGCGTGATCCTCTCCAGCTCTTCCTCGGAAAACTCACGAGGATTTAGCGAGACGCCGCCTTTCGACCCGCCGAAGGGAACGTCGACGATCGCGCACTTGTAGGTCATGAGGGCAGCCAAAGCCATGATCTCGTCCTGATCGACCAAAGGGCTGTAGCGGATGCCGCCCTTCAGAGGCTTTCGATGATGGGAGTGCTCGGCCCGCCAGCCTTGGAAATAGCGATACTTGCTCCCGAACTTGACCGGGAAATTGACCATCAAAACGTTGTTGCACTGTTTGATCTGTTCGAGAAGAGTTTCCGGCTCGCCCACGAGGGCGGACGCCTCATCGAACTGCGTTGATACGATGTTGTTTAAGTTGAGATCTTCCCGTAGTTTAGCGGATTTTCTCTGGGACATTCGGCGATTCTACTATAATGGCGATGACGATTCCTTGGAAGTTTTTGGGTTTTCTATATCGAGTCAGCAGTTCACGGGAAACCGAAAAGGCCGCTGCAAGGCCATCCGACCCTGACATCTGCCGAAGGGCGAATGACGAACGGACGAAGAAGGATGCGATCTGCGGCTCGAGATTTGAAAGCCGCCTCTAAAGGATTTGCCCGTCGATTCGAGCGCCGCATTTCAGCACATTTCGATAACGGGAGGCTGGGGAGGCTGCGCAGTCTTCTGCGTATGCTCTCCTACCTGTTCGGGCGGGATGGGACGGTCTTGATCTCCTCCATCGCCTTCAGCTTCTTCGTTTCCGTGTTTCCGGTCATCTTTCTGCTGTTGTCGCTGGCCAATTTCCTGGATTTGGCCAACCTGAGGGAAAGCATATTTGAGTCGATCCGCAATTTCTTTCCGATATCGCAGGACTTCATCGTTCGAAACCTGAGAATCTACACCCAGCAAGTGGGAACGTTGCACCTTGTGTCGGCTTTGCTGATCGCCTGGGCCGGGTCGACCTTCTTCTTCGCTCTGGAGGCAGGGCTCGACTCGGCGCTTCGCGTGCCCAGGTATCGTCACTTCGTCCACAGCCAATTTCTGGGAACCGCCATGACCGTCCTCTCCGGAATCCTGGTCTTTCTGGCGATTGCAGTGTTCGGCTTCTACCATGGATTCACGGGAGAGTGGCTCACTCGCGACAGCCTGGTGCTGTCTCTGCTGGATCTGCTTGTCTCGTTCGCGCTGGTTCTGCTGTTGTTCTTCAGTCTCTATTATTTTCTTCCCAACCGGCCGCGGAAGGCGGGCAAGGCATTTTTAGAGGCCGCACTGGCGACAGTCGTGTGGTTGATCCTCAACGAAATCTTCCGCGAAGCCGCGCAGCACTGGCAATTGCAACGCATCTACGGGCCGTTCTACGTCTCGATGACGCTGCTGCTTTGGGCCTATGCATCCGGCTGCGTTCTGCTGGGCTGCGCGCGAATCTCAGCCGACGGCCTGTTTTCGAACCGGATGCAGGACATTCAACCGGAGGAGGAAAGCTCGCGCAGTCGACCTTGAATCTCGGGGCTGTCCAGCAACTCGGAGGCGGTAAACACCGGGTAGAAAAGGCGCCCCGCAAGGTTCTCCCTGCCTCCCTGCTCCCGGTCGACCAGGCACAACACGGCCACTACTTCCATTCCCGCGGCTTCAGCCCGTTCGATGGCCAGTCGAGTCGAGCCTCCGGTCGTGCAGACGTCGTCGATGATGCAGACTCTCCGACCCCGCGGCGTTGCGACCCCCTCGATGAATTGCTCGGTGCCGTGGCGCTTGGCGTCTTTACGGACGATAAAGGCGCCCAGGGGGCGATATTCGTCTCTCTCGGCGAAACTGACGGCCGCAACCGCAGCGACGATGGGGTCCGCGCCCAGGGTCAGCCCGCCGATCAAGTCCGCCTGGACGCCGCGGGACTTGATCTCACCGAGCAGAACTTTGGCCGTCAGATACGCTCCTTCCGGGTCCAAGGTCGTCAATTTGCTGTCTAAGTAATAGTGGCTGGTCAGGCCGGAGGCCAGTTTGAACCGACCCAACCGGAGCGATTTCTCACGCAGCAGGTGCAGCAGACGTTCCCTCTGGTTCATCGCGGCACTAGAGACTCCGGTAATTGGTGAACTGCATGTCGATGCCGAAATCCTGGCTCCGAAGATGTGCGATGACCGACTGCAAGTTGTCGCGGTCTCGTCCCGAAACGCGAACCGTTTCACCCTGAATCGAAGCCTGCACTTTCAGCTTCAGGTTCTTGACTTCCTTGACGATCTCCCTGGCCTTTTCCATTGGAATGCCTTGCTGGATGTCCCATCGCTGCCGGACCGTTCCCCCGCTGGAAGGTTCGATCTTTCCGGCAGTCAACGCCTTCAGCGATACCCCTCTCTTGACAAGCTTCTGGCGCACGATTTCGACCAGGCTGTTCAAGCGGTATTCATCGTCGGAAGTCAGGACCAGGCCCGTATCGTCAACCTCGATCTCGCTGCGGCTCCCCTTAAAATCAAAGCGCTGCTGAACTTCCTTGGTCGCCTGATTGACTGCGTTGCGCACTTCATTCATGTCCGTTTTTGAGACGATATCAAACGAATTTTCCTTTGCCATCCATGAACATCCTTCCGAGCTTCGGATCTTTTTCTTTCAATGCGCCGTTCATGCGCAAAACTCTTGAATTGTGGCCCATCGATCAAAGAGGTGTCAACGCCGGAGGCCAACCCCAGGCGTGGAAGCGGACGGGAACGGTTGAGCCTGGCTCGGATCGGCATTATAGTGCCGCCATGCAGTATCGACAGTTGGGACGGACGGAATGGAAGGTGTCGGAAATAGGATTCGGAGCCTGGGGAATCGGCAAGGAGATGTGGAAGGGCGCCGATGACGAGGAGTCGCTGCGGGCTCTCAACGAGGCAGTGGATCAGGGTGTGGACTTCATCGACACGGCGCTGGCATATGGCAACGGCCACAGCGAGAAACTGGTGGGCCGACTGGTGAAGTCGCGAAGCGAGCGTATTTACGTTGCGACCAAGGTTCCGCCCAGGAATCAGATCTGGCCGGCCAGAGGCCCCCTTGACGAGGTCTTTCCCTCGGAATACATCGTCGATTGCGTGGAACGGTCCCTTCGAAATCTAGACGTCGATTGCATCGATCTGCTGCAACTTCATGTGTGGGGCCCCGGTTGGATCGAGGAGGATTCGTGGCATGAGACGTTGAGTCGCCTCCGCCAGGCGGGGAAAATCGCCTTCTTCGGCGTGTCCATCAACGATCACGATCCCGGCTCCGCTCTGAAGCTGGTCGGCGCCGGGAAAGTAGATGCCGTCCAGGTGATATACAACATCTTCGACCAGTCGCCGGAGGACGAGCTGTTTTCGCTTTGTGAGGAAATGAAAGTCGGAGTCATCGCCCGAGTCCCCTTCGACGAAGGTTCCCTGACCGGGAAGATCACCCCGCAGACCGAGTTTCCGAAAAAGGATTGGAGGAATCTTTATTTTCAGGGAGACCGCAAGCGGCAAGTGTGGGAGCGCGTGGAGCGGATGAAGGAGCTGTTGGGCGATGTAGTCGAAAGCCTTCCCGAACTTGCTTTAAGGTTCTGTCTGCACGCGCCTGCGGTCAGCACGGTGATTCCCGGAATGCGTTCGGTTCGCCATGTATTGCAGAATACGTCGACGTCCGACAAGGGGCCTCTGCCGCCGGCCTTGATCTCACAGCTCAGGGATTTCCGCTGGGTGCGCAATTTCTATCCCGAAGCGTGACGGCCTTTGAAGAGGGCCCACGAAACGCGTCCGCAAAGCGTGTTCGCAGGTTCGGTCCGTACTGAAGCCGCCGCTTTGAATCATTTCCAATCGGCTTGCATCTACAGCTATGAAGTCTTATCAGTAGACGGTGCGCTTGAATGCAGCCCTCTCGTTTCTACAAAGCAACAATCAGAAAGCCTGAATGATGGAATTTGACAAGCGGTTTAACCCCAAGGAATTGCGGGACTTCTTACAGAAAACGTACGGGCCTGGCGTACAGGTCGAAGTGTTTCCACAATCCCAACAGGAAGTTGCCGACGAGGGCGCTGACCCTGAGGAAAAGCGGAAGAAAGATCTCGAGTTCGCGTACAAGCCAAGGGAGATCAAAGAGCACCTGGATCGATTCGTCATCCGCCAGGATGATGCCAAGAAGGTTCTGGCGACCGCCATCTGCGATCATTATCACCACGCCCAGATGGATCGGACGTCCTCCGATCGCTGGTCCGATTACAAGAAACAGAACATCCTGCTGATCGGGCCGACCGGCGTCGGCAAGACTTACTTGATCCAGAATATCGCTCGATTGATCGGGGTGCCCTTCGTGAAAGCGGACGCCACAAAGTACAGCGAGACAGGGTACGTGGGCGGCGATGTCGAAGACCTGATTCGTGAGTTGGTCTCACAGGCGGACGGAGACGTCGCGTTGGCCGAGTATGGAATTGTCTATCTGGACGAGATCGACAAGCTGGCTTCGCCTGCTCAGGTGGTTGGCAGGGACGTCAGCGGTCACGGCGTCCAGCGCAACCTCTTGAAGCTGATGGAAGAGACGGAAGTGCCTCTGCGCTCTCCGACGGACATCGCGAGCCAGATGCAGGCCTTCATGGAGTTCCAATCGAAGGGAAAGGTCGAGAAAAAAACCATCAACACCCGCCACATTCTCTTCATCGTCAGCGGCGCCTTCAACGGGTTGACTGAAATCATTAAGAAGAGAATCGGGTCCAAGCAGATCGGATTTACAGGCGACAAGACCACTGCGGATCAGGAAGGCTTTCTGCTGGACCAGGTTAAGTCCGTCGATTTTCTGGAGTATGGATTTGAAGCCGAGTTCACCGGGCGGCTGCCTGTCGTGGTTCACTGCAGTCAGCTCTCGGCGGACGACATGTTCGACATCCTGAAGCACTCGGAAGGGTCGATCTTGAAACAGTACAAGAGAGATTTTCTTTCGTACGGGATCGACGTCTATTTCACCGACGGCGGCATGCGAAGGATCGCGGAGCTTTCCGTTGAGGAACGGACCGGGGCGCGCGGATTGATGTCGGTCTGCGAGAAGCTGTTTCGCGAGTTCAAATACCGGCTGCCTGATTCCGAAGTGCGCGAGTTCGTAGTGACGGAAGATCTGGTGGGCGAACCCGAGAAGGAACTGATGCAACTTCTGGAGGAGCCCGCCCGCTTTCGCGCTCAGGTCCAGCGATCACGGCTGAAGAAGCTGGAAGATCGCATTTTGGAAAAGTACGGAGTCAGCATCGCACTGACTGAAGAAGGGTACGGGTTGCTGGCCACTGAGGCGCAGAAAACGGGAAAGGATCCGCTCGAGTTTTCGGAAGCGTGGTTCGGCGAATTCGAGCACGCGCTTCGTCTTCTTGCAAAAACTTCGGGCGACAAGCAGTTCAAGCTTTCCGCCGAAGCGCTCCAGAGTCTCCCGGATACGCTCGAACGCTGGATTCAGGATAGCTACGGAGGGTGAGGAGGTTCGAAGTTCCGAGTTTCAGGTTTCAAGCTTCAGGTTTCAGAACCCAGAACCTAGAACCCAGAACCCAGAACGAAGAACCCCAGAACCAAGCGCCAAGAACGCGGAACGCCGAACGAGGGATTACGCGTCGCCTCTGGAGAGAACCAGAAAGGGATGAACTTTCCCGTTCCGGCTTTCGCCGATCGCAAGCAGCCGACCGGACACAAACAGCCGGCAGGTACCGATCCAATCAGTTGGCGTCTCCGCGTCGTTTCCGTGAGAGATTCGGTGGGCGTCGGATTCGTGCAGGTCCACGCGCGGGAGGTGGGGCAGCAGTTCTTCCATGGGGACGAGGTGCTCTCTGCAGTTTGCCACGAGGGCTTCGGGGGGGGCGGCGTTTTCCAGAGTGAATTGTCCGGAACGCGTTCGTCGAAGTTCCCGAAGGTGCGCCCCGCACCCTGCGGCCCGTCCGATGTCGAACGCCAGCGTCCGAATGTAGGCGCCTGCCGAGCAGTGGACGTGAAGAATCCACTCGTCGCGGCACAGCTCCAGCAGTTCCAAGCGGTGAAACTCGACGGAACGGTACGGTCGCGTCCTGATTTCCTGGCGCCGCGCCGCTTTATACAGCCGCTCTCCGGCCACTCGCACCGCTGAATACATGGGCGGAAGTTGCGCGACTTGCCCCCGGAAGCGATCCAGGATCTGTTCGGCCTGATCCCGATCCAAACGCGGGGGCTCGGATCGCCGGGTGACGGCGCCCTGCGCGTCGTAAGTGTCTGTTTCCGCTCCCAGCCGTATGGCGGCGACGTACTCCTTATCGCTGCTCTGGAAAAAGCGCATCAATCGGGTGGCCTCGCCGATCAGGAGGGGCAGGACGCCTGAAGCGGCTGGGTCGAGGGTGCCGGCATGACCGACTTTGACCCGCAGCGCACGACGGATGGTTAACACGACGTCATGCGAAGTGGGGCCCGCAGGCTTGTCGGCGACCAGGACTCCATGGAGGGGAAGTTCCATGTGCTACACGCCTGCGGGTGGATTGCGGCGGGGCGTCGGTCCGGCGCCGCGCCTTTTGATCCATTGGCTCACAGCGCTTTAGCCGGAAGCGCTTCCAGCAAGCGGCTCACGAGGCGTGAGCGGACCTCTTCAAAATCCCCCTCCACCGAGAGGCCGGACGCCTTTGCGTGGCCGCCGCCGCCGAATAATTCGGCCACCTGGCCGACATCGACGGGCACGTCGGCTTTGGCCCGCAGGCTGACCCGATATTGGCGTCGACCCTCCTCGCGGAAAAATGCGCAAACCTGGACGCCGCTGACCCCGAGCGCGTAGTTGACGAGCCCTTCGGTGTCTCGCAAACTGGCGCCGGTCTCCCGAAGCATCTGCTGGCTCAGGTGAATCCAGCTGACGGTTCCATCCGGAGTGAATTCTAGCGTTTCCAGCAGTTTAGAGAGAAGGCGCATCCGGGAGACAGGCTGACTCATGAACACCATCTGAGAAATCGTACCGGGATCGGCACCCGAACCGACCAGCTCAGACGCGATGCGAAAGGTTTCGGCGGTGGTGCTGGCGAAACGAAAAGAACCCGTATCGGTCAGGATCGCGACGTATAGATTGGCAGCAACTTCGGGGCTGATTTCGGCCGACAGCGCCTTCAGCAGCTTGTACGCCATTTCCGCGACGGCGGCGGCCTCCGGATCGATCCAATTCAGGTGGCCGTAGCGATCGTTCTTCGGG
>DATKAT010000328.1:0-6304 GCA_035514675.1 Acidobacteriota bacterium
CAGCACCCAGCACCCAGCACCCAGCACCCAGCACCCAGCACCCAGCACCCAGCACCCAGCACCCAGCACCCAGCACCCAGCACCCAGCACCCAGCACCCAGCACCCAGCACCCAGCACGCGCTAGAATGTCTCCTGTGCCGGATCGCGCCGCTGGAATCAGTTGGATTCAGAGGATCCGCGTCCCGCTGGGATTTGCTTACGCGGTTCTGTTCATTCTGTTGGCGGACCCTGTACCGCGCTTTTTGACGGCTGGCCTTCTCTTGGGGCTGATCGGGTTGCTGATTCGAGTCTGGGCGGCGGGGCACTTGCGGAAGCACCGTGAACTGGCGGTCAGCGGACCGTATTCCCTCACCCGAAACCCGCTCTACTTCGGATCTTTTCTATTGGGGCTTGGCCTGGCGGCCGCCTCCAGCAAGCTGTGGCTAATCGTCATTTTCATCGTGCTTTTTCCGGCCGTTCACCTTCCCGTGATGCGGCGGGAAGAACGCGAGTTGGAGAAGGCGTACGGCGAAGCGTTCGAAGGCTATCGGCGATCAGTTCCGCTTTTTTTTCCCGACGTTGGTAAATCCATGGATCCGCAGGCGGGCAACTTTCAGTGGCGACAGGTCATCTTAAACCGTGAGCAGAATGCGATGATCGGTTTTTTGATCGTTGCGGGGTATTTAATCATCAAAATGAGCTGGCGATGAGTTCATCGACGCTGGGAAAGTTTATCTCGATCGGAGTCGCGGCCGCCTGGCTGATCGGCGCAGGTCTGCTGGTTTCCGGCGGGAATCCAGAGCCGTTGCTGGCGGAGAACCGCTTTCACGCCGCTCCCTTTGAATCCGGGGAGCGGATCCGTTTTGAAATCAACTGGAAGCCGCTCTTCCTGTTTCCGGCCTTTAAGGCGGGGGAAGTCACGATGACGTTGGAGGAATCCAGCTTCAACGGCATCGACACCTACAGGATCTCCGGTGAGGCTATTTCGGACGGTATGCTTTCCCGCGTCGCCGGCGTTGAAATTCGAAACTTTTACGAGTCGCAGATCGACCGCAGGGATTTCCGTTCCTATCGCCTGATTGAAAGGACTCGGCAAGGGGAGCGGAAGCGGGACGTTGAATTGGACTTCGACTACGGGAGAAATCGGGTGGTGCTTCGTGAAACCGATCCCAGCGTAGATCCTCCGAAACCCGTCCGCAGGCAGACCTTTCAAGGAATTCCGGCGCCGGCGACCGACATCCTTTCAGCCTTTTATGTGGGGCGGTTGCCGGTCCTGGATCCAGGCCGGGAATACACCCTTCATTTGAACAATCGCGGCGAGTTCGACAGGGTTCGACTGGCGGTGGAGGGACTGGAAAGAATTCGCACGCCGCTGGGGCGCTTCGAGACCGTCAAGCTGGCCACGCGCGGAGGCTTGTTCCGCGATGGAGGCGATTTTCGGATCTGGTATTCCCGCGACGGCCGAAGGATCCCCGTCAGGTTCGAAGCCGACGTCAAGTACGGCAAGGTCTACGGCCAGATCATCGCCTTCCATTCAGGAAGCGTCGCCAAGGGGATCATTCGGGTCAACTGAGCGAATTGTTCGGGTGTTCAGGTCCGGGCGGCGGTCCGAAGAGCGTCGCCCGGCGCATCCGGGCTCTCGTCTGCCATGCGGAACCTGTCCGCGCCTGGAATCTTCCGGTCAATTGATTTCGTTGCGGCCGCCGTTCAACTGAACCTGCTGCTCGCCGTAGACGAAGGTTCCGGAAACACCGTCCGGAAGCTGGACGCGTCCGACCAGGCGTTCATCCATTCGACGAAGATCCACGCGAATCAAGCCGTCGGGATGTGCGACGGCGGCTCGGATGTTCGACAGCGGTCCCGGATGGGGGCGAATCCGGACCGAGCGAAAGCCTGGTTCGGCGGGCTCGACTCCGGCGACGGTCGCCAGCAATTCGTAATTGGGACTGGAGCTCCAGGCATGACAGTCAGAGCGGGTCGGCTCAGGCTTTTCGGCCCACGTCGTCAAGCCGAGGTCGAGCATAGTGCGCCAGGGGTCGAGCATCTCAAGGTAGCGGTCGCCCAGTCCGGCTTTCTTCAGGGCCCGGCCCAGATAGAATCGAAAGTAGAACGTAGTCTGAATCAGCGTGTCGTCCTGGAGAATCCTTTCCATCAGCAGGGAGGATTCCTCGGGCTGGATCGCCTCTTGGAGCACCGCAAGAATGTTGGCGTGCTGGCTGAAGCTGTCCTGCCGCGGCGTGTCGGCGAACAGCAGGCGATCGGCGGCCCAGCAGCAGTCGCGAACGGCCCGTACGATCCGGTCGGCGGTCTGGCGATACTCGCGGGCCAGGAAAGCTGTGCCGAAGGCGTCTTCCAGATCGGCCGCCGAGCGCAGAGCGGACGCATACTGGAGCGAGAGGATGCTGCTTCTGCCGTCGGCGGCGCCCGGGCCGTCTCCGCCGCGAAACTCATCGGCCCAATCGACGAAATTCCACCAGGGGAGCGGGCCCAGCAGATAGTCTTCTCCCATTACGTGCTGAAACCAGCTGACGACCCGCCGAACGCCTGGGAGGTGGCTGCGAAAGAAGGCCGGGTCTTCTCGAAGCATCCACAGGTCGCGAATCATCTCGATCCAGAACAGGGAGAAGGGGGGAATTACCTGTGGAAGGGCGGCCGGATGACGGCTCAGCGTCAAGCCTTCGGGCATTTGGGAAGCGGCCAGGTGCTCGATGGCGTTTCGAACCAGCCGGTCGTCTCCAGAAACATACAGAGCGATCAGCGCCTGAATGCGCGTATCGCCGGCGTACTGCAGCTGCTCATAGTACGGGCAGTCCATAAAGCTTTCGTGGGCGCACAGGCGAAGGGTCCTCCATCCGACTTCCCAGATTTCTTGAAGCTCCGGCCGGTCGGAATCGAATTCGGCCACTTCCTGAAACGGGTAGCCGGTAAATCGTCCCGTGAATGCTTCCACGGTCAAAGGTTCGGAAGTCGTTCGAATCGAGATCTGCACGTACCGAAAGGTGCGCCACCAAAGGGGGCGAAAGATCCTGTTGTCGCCCCCGTCGGGCAGGAACACGTCGGTGACTCCGACGATCCATTTTCCTGCCACTTCGTTGCGGTTTCCTTTCCTCCATCTGCGGGGAGGAAAGCTCTCTTCCGGCTGGTAGGGCGCTTCCGCATAAACCAGCTCGATCCGGCTGCCGGCGCCTCCAGAGACCGTCAGCTCCGGGTATGCGTTGGTCAACTGCCCCCTGTCCAGCACGACTCGGACCTCCTGTTCGGGAGCGACTTCCAGGTAGAATCGACCGTCGATCAGAGATTCGGGCGCCGTGGAACCGGGTTCGCGAAAGGCGCGCGCGAAATGCTCGATCTTGGACTCCATTTGCGGCAGGGGATTGGGAACGAACCACCAGGGGGCGTGACTGTCGCGGGCTCCGCGAGGACTGGCCGGCGAGATCGCGACCGGCTCCACCCAATTGTCATCGTCGAAATCCCGATCGTTCCAATTCCAGAGATGCCGCGCGCCGTCGAACTGCATTCCGGGCCCCGCGACGTAATAGCCCTGGACCGCGAAATCCCGATAGGGCTCTAGGAACTCCCAAGCCGGATTTTCCACGCACCGCCAGCCGCCCGGGGTGTCGACCAGCGCCGTCGCCTCCCCGCCTCCCTGCACGACGAATGCGGTACGGTGGGAAATCTGGGCCATCGGCGCCAGATCGCCCAGATTCCAGACCACTGCGGCCAGTACGTGGTCGCCAGGCGAGAGCCAAGGAGCCAGATCGATCGTTTCAAATCGCCAGTGCAACAGATCGCCGCGGGCGGGCCCCATCACAACGCGCTGTCCGTTCAAAAAGAGCTCGTAGCGATTGTCGGCCGAAACGTGGATTCGAAAGTCTTCCGGCGCCCGCTCCAGCGAGAATTTCAGCCGGAAGTGGTACACCCCTGGGTCTCTGCCCGCTTCCGGATGCGAGATCCAACGGGCCGGCCAGGTCCGGCGAAGCAGATCCGGATCGACGGAGGCTTGGACGGCCAGACCGCAACTCAGAAGGAAAAAAATCATCGATGCAATTGCTTGGAGTTTTTTCATCGTCTGTGGATTCGATGATAACCGGGGCGAGCGAAAAGGCAATCATTTTCGGCGGGCTCCGACGGCCGAATGCAAGCGTAAAGCCTCCGACCGTATCCGGAGCCTATCGTTCGGTGATAAAATTCCGGGGACGGGCCAAGTAGAGCGGGCGATCGCCGCTCGCCTTCGCCCGCCGCTTGCACGTGCGACTTCGGCTGCATCAGCGAGAGTCCGAAAGCGTGAAAGGGGCGGGCGGAGGCGGGGGGAGGAAAGTCCGAACACCGCAGGGCAGCGTGCTTCCTAACGGGAAGGAGGGGTGACCCTACGGAAAGTGCCACAGAAAGCAAACCGCCCGCCGTCAGGCGGGTAAGGGTGAAAGGGTGGGGTAAGAGCCCACCGCTTCGATGGCGACATCGAAGGCACGGCAAACCCCACGTGGTGCAAGGCCAAATAGGCTCCATCGATTCGGAACCGGCCCGGTTCTCCCGCCCTCGGGCGGGGATGGAGCGGGTAGACCGCTAAAGGGTCGGGGCGACCCGACTCGTAGATGAATGATCGCCGCCCGCCCTGAAAGGGGCGGGAACAGGATTCGGCTTACAGCTCTACTTGGCCCGAAAGAAGACTGCGTCGAAAATGAGCAAAGAAACCAGCGGCCTGAACCGCCGCCGCTTTCTGCAGGCGGCCTCGGCCGTTCCCATTCTCTTTTGGGGAGGAACGTTGAAAGCGGCTGGCACGGGAAATGCGACGCTGACGGCGATAGACGGGCTGCAGGCAGGGCATTTCACTGATCCCCGAAGGCCGACCGGCTGCACGGTGGTATTGGCGAAGGCAGGCGCAACGGCTGGCGTTGACGTCAGGGGGTCCGCCCCTGGCACCCGGGAAACCGACCTGCTGAATCCGGTCCACACCATTGAAAAGATTCATGCCGTTCTGTTGTCGGGGGGCAGCGCCTTCGGACTCGCCGCCGCCTCCGGAGTCGTTCGCTGGCTTGAAGAGAATCAAATCGGCTATGCCACGCGTTTCGCCAGAGTGCCCCTCGTACCTGCCGCTATCCTGTACGATCTTGGCGTCGGCGATCCGTCGATTCGGCCGGATGAGGAGTCCGGCTATCAAGCCTGTCGGAACGCCGGCTCGCAGGAAGTCGCGCAGGGAAACGTGGGCGCAGGCGCCGGGGCGACCGTCGGAAAGCTGTTTGGAATCGAGCGGGCCATGAAAGGCGGCCTGGGCAGCTCACTGATCGAGGTGGAGGAGCTGCAGGTCGGGGCGATCGCCGCCGTCAACTGCGTAGGGGATGTGGTCGATCCGGAGACTGGTCGCATCCTGGCGGGCGTTCGGACCGAGGACGGCAAGGGTCTCGCCGATGCGATGACCCTTTTGAAGCAGCGCCTCTTGCGTCCCCGGACGCAGGAAGGAGAAAACACCACCCTGGTCGTGGTCGGCACCAACGCCGCATTCTCAAAACCTGAAATGAGCAAACTGGCGCAAATGAGCCACGACGGACTGGCCCGCGCCATCCGCCCGGTTCACCTGCCCATGGACGGAGACACGGTCTTTGCGCTATCAACCGGCCGTATCCCCAACGTCGGTCTGGCCCAAGCCGGCGCCCTGGCGGCGGAGGTCACCGCTCAGGCCGTCGTGCAGGCGGTCCTGCGAACAACCGGCATTGAAGGGTTTCCCTCTCACCAGCAACTGCAGGGTGGATGATCCTCGACTTGCCGGTCCGGACGCGGCCCTGTGGCGGATTCGGCCTGCCAATGTTCCGTCGCCTCTGCTATACTGATTTGCGTTCCCGCCATCGATCAGGATCGCGATCGTTCGGATCGACCGGGATTTGAAAATCAGGATCGAATCATCATGGGCGAAGAACCGTTTCGAGACTATTACGAAGACCTGCAGCTGAGCTCAAATGCTGATTCGGAGACGATCGAGCGCGTTTACCGCGTTCTTGCCAAGCGCTTTCACCCCGACAACCAGACGGCGGGCAACGCGGATCGATTCAATCAAATCAGCGAGGCCTATCGGACCCTTCGAGATCCGGAGAGCCGAGCCGCCTACGACGTTCAATACGATCGCCGCCGCCAGGAATCCCTGGAAATCCTTGAGGAAGCCTCCGCCGGCGACGGTTTCGAAGACGACGAACGGATCTACAAGGGAATTCTTTCGCTCCTTTTCATCTCGCGTCGCCGAGACGTCGACAAGGGCGGCATCGGCGAAATGGAGATCGAGCGCTTCCTGAATTGTCCCGCCGAACATCTGAAGTTTCATCTCTGGTACCTGCG
>DATKAT010000329.1:0-2866 GCA_035514675.1 Acidobacteriota bacterium
TGACGATCTGGCCCGCTTCGGCCACTTTCAGGACGATTTGCTGCGCGGCGGTCCGGTGAGGCGATGGGTTCCGAGAGCCTATTCCGATCGGCCTGTTTACGTCTTCGAAACGGGAGGCACCACGGGGGTTCCCAAGACCAGAATCAGCATCGAGGACTTCCGCATCGATTACGAGATTTTTTCAGAAACCCTGCCGGAAGAGCATTTTCCGAAGGATTCCAACTGGCTGATGTTGGGCCCGACCGGCCCCCGCCGGCTGAGGCTGGCGGTCGAGCACCTGGCGCAGCATCGCGGGGGGATCTGTTTTTGCGTCGATCTGGATCCGAGATGGGTGATCAAGCTGATCAAGACGGGGTGGACTGACCATTCCAAGGCTTACAGGCAGCACGTGATCGATCAGGCGGTCACCATTCTCTCTGCCGACCACGACATTCGCTGTCTTTTCGCCACGCCCAAGCTGCTGGAAGCATTGGCGGACGAGCTGGAGAGTCGCGGCTCCAGCATTCGGAAAGCCGGGATCACGGGGATTTTCGCGGGCGGAACCGAATTTATCCCCCAGTGGTATCGATTCGCAGTCGAAGAGCTGCTGGACGGAGCCTATCTGACGCCGACCTACGGGAACACGCTGATGGGCCTGGCGCCCTCCAAGCCCTTCGATCCGGCCGACAACTTCAAGATCACTTACTTTGCGCCTCAGCCGCGAGCGGTCCTGCAAGTGGTGGATTTCGACGACGCCGACCGGTTGGTCGATTACGGACAGACCGGGCGGGCCATGTTGACTACGCTGACCAGGGAGTTTTTCATGCCGCGCTTTCTGGAGCGGGACGAAGGGGAGCGAGAGCCCCCTTGCGGGCAATACCCTTGGGACGGCGTCAGCGGCGTCAGGCCCTATCGAGCGCTGGCGGCGACGACCACTGTCGGCGTGTACTGAGCCGAAGGCCCTCTCCACTCTGGTTGCAATAAAATTTGGGAGACTTCCATTGATCCACTTTCCGATCCTTCGCTGGGGAAATCCTTACAAGAGCTTGGATGTGGACCGGGTGGTTCACTTTGACAGCGGCGAGCCGTTGGCCGAAGTCAGCCTGTCCAACCCGGGTCTGGTGCAGCGCGACATGCGCCAGGCGCGTCAGGCTAGAGAAGCGCTGCGCGAAACGCCTTGCCGGGATTTGATTGAAAAGCTGAAAGATGCAGCAGACCGTTTTATGCAGCACGACCTTCCCGCCGGCGACGGGACGCAGAATCCGAATGAGTTCGTCAAGTATCAATCAGCCACCTCCGGGCTTCCGGAGCACATGTGTCGCACCAACATGGAAAAGCTCCATCACGTTCTGACGAATCTGGACCAGATCATCGCCTCTCTGACCCGGGGTTTGGATCTGGAAATTCTAACCCGCGGCTACGGCGAAGAATCCGGCATCATGCGCAGCTACCAGGCGGGAGGGCCTGTTCTGGGGATGGTGTTGCCCTCCAACTCACCGGGCGTCCACGGGCTGTGGCTGCCCGTTCTGGCCTTGCAGGTAGGCCTCGTCCTGAAGCCGGGGCCCCAGGAGCCATGGACTCCCTATCGGATGAGCGAAGCCTTCGCGGCCTCCGGAATACCGCGAGAGGCGCTGGCCTTGTATCCGGGAGGCGGAGACATTGGAGCGGCAGTCCTGGAGCATTGTCCCCAAAGCCTGATCTTTGGAGGAACCGCCACTGTGGAGCAGTACCACGGAAATCCGCGAGTCCAGGTGCATGGACCGGGATTCAGCAAGATCTTTCTGGGAGACGACGAGGCGGACAACTGGGAGCGATATCTCGATCTGATGGTCGACAGCGTGCTTCTAAACAGCGGCAGAAGCTGCATCAATTGCTCAGGAATCTGGGCTTCGAGACACTCCGAGCGGATCGCGGAGGCGATCGCCGAGCGCCTGGGCCCGATCGCTCCGCGGCCTCCGGAAGATCCGCAAGCGAAGCTCGCCGCCTTTACGGTGCCCCAGCAGGCGGAGGCGATCAACCAGAACATTCGAAAAGGCCTGGAGGAATCGGGAGCCGAAGACGTCGCCGCCCGCTTTCGCAACGGCGACCGGCTGATTGTAAAGGAAAGGTGCGCTTACGTGCGGCCGACAGTCATTCATTGCGATTCGCCTGACAGGACCCTCGCGAATACGGAATTTATGTTTCCATTCGTCGGCGTCGTCAAATGTCCGCAGCAGGAGATGATCCGAAAAGCGGGGTCGACGCTGGTGGCGACCGGCATTACGCAGGATGAGAAGTTTCGTAGGGAACTCCTGGACGCTCCCAACATTGACCGGCTGAATCTGGGACCGATTCCCACCACCAAACTCAACTGGCTGCAGCCTCATGAGGGGAATCTGGTGGAATTCCTGTTTCGAGCCAGGGCGTTCCAGTTGGCCTGAAGTCGCCGGCTGACCTCAAACTTAACGTGTTATGCCAAGTTTCTCGTCGGCATGATCCAGCGCTGCCAGCGGCGCCGCTCGTGGGGCCGGCATCCTGCCGGCCGTCCCGATATGCTTGCTTCTCGCGCCTTGCCAGGCCGGCGCATCGCCGCCCTTTTTGTCACGACGAACTTCTGGCTCAGGACACTAGTCTGCATCCCTTTCGATGCGTCCGAACATCTGGCCGCCGCGCTCTCCAGCCCACCAGGTCCCCGCGTAGCGGTCCCGATAGATCAAGACCCTGGCCGTAAACGTGCCCATTCCGGGGATCGACAGATCGGTCAGGGAGATGACGGGGGTGTCTCCGGCCCAGTAAACCTGCAACGGAACGGGCACGGTGACGTCCCGTTCGCCATACTGGATGCGGGACTGAAACAGCCAGGTGTTTCCTCGGACATGGGAGACGCTCTGGATCGTGTAGCGTTCCT
>DATKAT010000330.1:0-18556 GCA_035514675.1 Acidobacteriota bacterium
CTGATTTCGGACTCGTTGCCGAAGGTTCCGGTGATCGGGGTTTTCGGAACCTGTATGAACGCGGGGAAAACGACGGTCTGCGCGTCGATTCTGAGTTTTCTAACTGAGCGGGGGCTTTGCGTGCATGCGGGGAAAGTCGCAGGGGTGGCGTGCCGACAGGACCTCGATAAAATGCGGCGGCATGGAGCGCAGAAGGTGTTGAGCTTTCATGATTTAGGCCTCCCCTCGACAGCCGGGATCGCCACTTTGCGTCCCGTGGCGAGAACGATCATTCACTATTTGGCCGAGGGATCTCCGGACGCCATTGTCCTGGAAATGGGCGACGGGATCCTAGGGGGATACCAGGTGGCTTCGCTTTTCGAAGACGTCGAGCTGATGGATTTGCAGGCGTGCTCCGTACTGTGCGCCAATGACCTGCTGGGCGTGTGGGGCGGGCTCCAGTGGATTCGTCAGTCAGCGAGCAACGCTTCCTTCTTGTCCTACCTGATCTCCGGTCCGGTGACCGACAGCGCGGAGGGAGTCCGATACATTGAGGAGGAGTTTCGGGTGACGGCAGCCAACGCCTTCGACAGTCCCGGCAAAATCCACAAATTCCTCATGCAGAGCCTGATGCCATGGTTCGCGTAGGGATCGCCGGCGGCTCCGGGTATGCCGGCGTGGAGTTGATTCGGATTTTGTGCCGGCACCCTCAGTCTGAAATCGTCTGGATCTCTTCTGAACGTCACGCCGGGCAAAGCGTCGAAAGCCTGCACCCTCATTTGAGGGGAATCCTACCCCTTCGCTTTTCACCCCTGGAAGAGCTTTCGGGCGCCAACCTGGACGCCCTTTTCCTTTCTCTCCCTCACGGAGAGGCGGCGCGGCTCGTCCCGAATTTGCCCGAGAGCTGGCTTGTGATCGACCTGAGCGGGGACTTTCGAATTCAAGATCCGGAGATTTTTCAGCGCTACTATGGATTTCCCATGGCTCCGGAATTACAGAAGGATTTCGTATACGGTCTCAGCGAGCTCAAACGGGCTGCTCTCATCGGCGCCCGCAGAGTTTCCAATCCAGGCTGCTTTGCGACGGCGACTACGCTGGCGTTGTTCCCGCTATTCGCAGAAGGGTGGGTTGACGGCCCCGTCTTTGTGGACGCAAAAACCGGCTCCTCCGGATCGGGCAGAACGCCCGGCGACGGGACGCACCACCCTCGGAGGGCGCAGGCGTTCTTCCCGTACAAGCCGTTCCGCCACCAGCATCTGCCCGAAATATGTGAGGCTTTGAATATCGCCTCGGAACAACTGGTCTTCCAGACTTACTCTGCCCCCATGGTGCGGGGAATCTTCGCGAGTCACTATCTCAGAACTAAAGTCCCCATTTCCAGCGAGCGCCTTGAGGAATTGTTTCGAAAATACTACGGGGACGAGCCGTTCATCCGCTGGGCAGGAGAATCCGTGGACGTCGGAAACGTCCGGCATTCGAACTTCGTTGACATCGGAGGGGTGACTTCAGGGCGAAGCGTGATCGTCTGGGCGACTCTGGACAATCTTCAAAAGGGCGCTGCCGGGCAGGCGGTGCAGAACTTCAATCTGTCCCTTGGATTTGAGGAAACGGCCGGCTTGCGTCACCCTCCGGCTTTTCCTTAGAGGAGCGGCTGCATGGACCTGAAGGTCATTTTCGAACTGGAAGACCGGTACCAACTGTCGACCTACGCCAAGCTGCCCGTCTCATTGGAGCGGGGGAGCGGCAGCTACGTGTTCGACTCCGAAGGGAACCGGTATCTGGACATGTACGGCGGACACGCGGTGGCATCGACCGGACATTGCCACCCGGAGGTGGTGCGAGCGATTCAGGAGCAGGCCGCCAGCCTTGTTTTCTACTCGAATGTCGTCTATCATTCCGCCCGGAGTCGGGCGGCGGCAAAGTTGATCGATCTCGCCGGGCCGCCCTATCACCAGGCGTTTTTCGCCAACTCGGGAAGCGAGGCCAATGAAAACGCTCTGAAGCTGGCTCGCGCCGTGACCGGGAGGGTCGAAGTCCTCTCGACAACCGGATCCTTTCACGGCCGCACGTACGGAAGCCTTTCCGCAACCGGGATCGACTCCTACCGGAATTATCTGAACGCCCCGGTTCCCGGGCATCGGATACTGGCGTGGGATCAGGTGGCCGATGCAGTCTCGAGTTCCACAGCCGCAGTTCTGCTGGAACCGATCCAAAGCATGTCGGGCGTGATCGAACTTCCGGTCGAAGCGCTACAAGCCATCCACGCCGCCTGTCAAAAAAGCGGCGCCATTTTGATCTTCGACGAGATCCAGACTGGAATCGGGCGGACCGGAACCTTTCTGTATGCCAACCAATTGAACATTCACCCCGATATGATCTCGCTGGCGAAAGGGATCGCCTCGGGATTTCCCGTCGGCGCGCTCTTGGTCAACGAGAAAATCGCCCGTCAAGTGCGTAAAGGCGACCTGGGCACGACGTTTGGGGGAGGACCGCTGGCCTGCGCCGCAATGGAAGCCACCTTGCAGGTGATCGAGCGGGAGGACCTGCCCGCCAACGCCCACCTGATGGGCCTTAAAATCGAGGATCGTCTCCGACGATTGGAGACTGTCGAAGAGGTTCGAGGGCGGGGGCTTCTGCTGGGGATTCGCTTCCGGGATCGCAGCGCAAAGGAAGTCCACCGGTTCCTGTTTGAGCGCGGGATCCTGTCCGGGACGTCGGACGACCCCGCCATCTTGCGAATCATGCCTCCGCTGTCCCTCAGCAGCGCCGAAGTCGACGAGTTTTCAACCGCCCTGGAGTCGTTATGAGACTGCTGATCAAACTCGGCGGCAAAGTCCTGGAAGAGGCCCGATTTCGCACTCTCCTGAGCCGTCAGACAGCCGATCTGCTCGGCTCGGCTCACGAGTTGGCACTGGTTCACGGCGGCGGCGCTCAGCTCAACGACTTGTGCCTGCGCCTGGGCATTCCGGTGGTCCGGATTCAAGGACGTCGGGTGACCGATGAACGGACGCTGGAAGCGGCCAAGATGGTCTTTTCCAGCATCAATCGCGATCTGACTGCCGCCCTGCTCTACCAAGGCGTCCCAGCAATCGGCATGGCTGCCGGCGACGGCTTTCTGACTCGCTGCGTGCAGAGGCCTCCTTTGCAATTGACGCACTTCGAAGCCGACGGATCGGTTCGATCGGAGACGGTCGATTTTGGATTGGTCGGAGAAATTGCGGACGTCCGCACCAGCGTCATCGAGTCGCTGTGGGCCGGAGGGATGGTCCCGGTGGTGAGCTGCCTTTGCAGCGATGACGCCGGCCGGATCTTGAACATCAACGCCGACACCCTGGCGGCGCGGTTGGCTACTGCATTGCAGGCCGATCGACTGGTCTTTGTCTCCGATGTGGACGGGCTCTACTTGAATCCGGAGGATGCCAGCACTCGCATTCCCCGTCTGAACGTGCGGGAAGTGCGGGAATTTCTGCAGAGGGGCGTCATCCGCGACGGCATGGTTCCGAAAGTGCAGGCGGCGCTCGGCGCATTGGAGGGCGGGATTCGAGAGCTGCAGTTGATCAGCGGCGCACGCCTGCGGGAGGGAATCGAGGGAGAGGCCGGAACCATTCTCTACCAGGCCTGAGGTCGATACACTAGCCCGCATTTCTCACACTGCTTCTACAAGGTCAACTCGCGCTCCAGCGCGTGCGCGAGTCTAAGAACTCGCCCTTCCTGGAAGTGCGGCCCCAGGATTTGCAGTCCGATCGGCAGGCCCGACTTCGAGACGGCGCAGGGAAGGGACAGCCCCGGAACGCCCGCCAGATTCGCTGTTACGGTAAACACATCGGAAAGATACATTTCCAGCGGATCGGTCGTCTTTTCGCCCAGCCGAAACGGCAGCGTGGGGGCGGTGGGGCCCACGATTAGATCGACCGCCTCAAAAGCCCTCCGAAAGTCTTGCAGGATCAAGGTTCGGACCTTTCCGGCCTTCAGATAGTAGGCGTCGTAATAACCGGCACTGAGCGCATAGGCGCCGATCAGGATGCGTCTCTTCACCTCAGGGCCGAATCCTTCGCTGCGGGTGGCCTCGTACATTTCCTCCAGGGAATTCGCTCGTTCGCTTCGATGCCCGAACCGAACTCCGTCGTAACGAGCCAAGTTCGAAGAGGCCTCCGAGGGAGCGATGATGTAATAGACCGCAAGCGCGTGCTTCTGATGCGGGAAGCGGATTTCCCGCACCGAGCAGCCCAGCCCCTGCAGGACCTTCAGCGCCGATTCGACCGCGGTGCGGATTTCCGGATCCAGCCCGCCGCTGAGCCATTCTGCGGGGACGCCGATTTTCCACCCCCGCACGTCCTTTCCGATCCCACTGACGAAGTTGTCCACGGGGGCGCGGGAGCAAGTGGAGTCGCGGGAGTCCGGCCCCGCCAGAACCTGCAGCAGAACGGCCGCGTCTCGCACGGTCCGCGTCATCGGTCCAATCTGGTCCAGGGAGGATGCGAAAGCGATCAGCCCATAGCGGGAGACGCGGCCGTACGTCGGCTTCAAGCCGACAATTCCGCAAAATGCGGCGGGCTGTCGAATGGAGCCCCCCGTGTCGCTTCCCAAGGCGGCAGGAACTTGGAAGGAGGCCACAGCAGCAGCGGATCCGCCGCTGGAGCCGCCGGGAACCCGTTCCAGATCCCTCGGGTTGCGAGAAGGAAAGAAGGCGGAATTCTCCGTGCTCGATCCCATTGCGAATTCGTCGCAATTGGTCTTGCCCAGCAGCAAAGCGCCGTCCAATCGGAGCCTCTGGATGACCGTCGCGTCGTAAGTGGGGACGTACTCTTTGAGAATTCGCGACCCGCAGGTCGTCGGGACTCCCCGGGTCGAAATGTTGTCTTTTACCGCCAAAGGGATCCCAGTGAGAAAACCGAGCTTCTTCTCTCCACGCGCCAGACTCCGCTCGAGTTCGGCCGCCTGGCGCATAGTTCGCTCCGGATCAACGTGCAGAAACGCCCGGACCTCGGAGTCGATTTCGTTAAAGCGTTCGAGAAAGGCGCGAGCGATCTCGGAAACGCTCAGCTCCCTTCGCTTCAGGGCGTCTCTTAACTGCCGAACGCTCCATCTGCAGATCTCGTTCATTCGATGACTTTCGGCACCTGAAAGTGCCCCTCCGACTTTTTGGGGGCGTTGGCCAGCGCGTCTTCCGTCCCCGGCGATTGGCGCTCCTCGTCGTCGCGCATCGGAGTCTGGCCTGCGCCTTCGGAAACCGCATGGAAGGTCGGCTCCACCCGTTCGGTGTCGATTTCTCCCAACTGTCCAAAATACTCGAGGATCCTTTCAAACCGCTCAGCAGTGCCGGCCAGCTCGCCTTCTTCAATCTTCAGCTTCGCGAGCCTGGCGATCCGCCGGACTTCATCTTCCCGAATCGGCACAGACTGCCTCCTCTCGGCGCGTTTCATACCTTCTCACTCGCTCCAAGTCACGGGAAACCTGCAAAGCCAGCTCCTCGGGAGATTGGAACCGCCGCTCGTCCCGCAGTTTCAGACAAAATTCCAGCCTGACGAATTTCCCATACAGGTCGCCCTCGAAATCGAGTACGTGCGACTCGATCGTCTGCGCGGCCGCTCGGTCCCCTGTCAAGGTGGGTCGAAGGCCGATATTTGTCGCCGCGCAATGCTTCCGGCCTTCAAACGCAAGTCTCGTCGCGTACACGCCGCCGGCAGGCGACAGCTCATTTTCTATTTTTAAATTTGCAGTCGGAAAGCCCAGGCGGCGCCCCTGACCGGCCCCGCGAACAACCGTCCCGCAGACCTCATAGGGGCGACCCAGCAAGCGGGCCGCCAGCTCCACCCGGCCTTGGCCCAAAAGCTTTCGGATGCGGGTGCTGCTGATCCTTTCCCCACGAAACGTCACCTGGGGAAGACCGACCACTCGAAAGCCCAATTTTGCTCCCAATCGCTCCAATGTTGAAAAATCCCCGGAGCGGCGGTGGCCGAAGCGAAAATTGCGCCCGACATGCACTTCCGCGATTCCGGACTCCACTAGAATCTCCAGGGCGAATTTTTCAGGGGAGTACAGGGAGAGCCGACGAGTGAAAGGGAGCTTCAGCAGGATATCCACCCCCAAGTCCTGCAGGATCTCGCGCTTCTGTTCAGAAGTCTGAAGAAGCGGCGGCGCCTGGCTCGATGCAATGACCTTCTGGGGGTGCGGAGTGAAGGTCAACAACATGGCGGTCCCCTGATTCTTCCGGGCGCGCTCCACAAGGCCTTGGATGACCGTTTGGTGTCCCACATGGAGGCCGTCGAAAACCCCGATGGCCGCAACGGGAAAGGAGAGGGGCGTGGGAAGATGCTCGACTCCGGAATAGATCTCCATTGAATTCACTCTGCCTCGCTTTTGATACCAGCCGGTTCCGAGTCAGACTTCAAGCACCAGCCCATCGTAAGCCAAGGCGACGCCGGCAGGAAGTTTTCGACTGGCATCAAAATGCTCCACCTCGTGAGACATGTGGACCAGAAACGTGTGCCTTGGTTCAATGCGTCGCGCCATCTCCACCGCCTGTGAGATGCTGAAATGCGAAACGTGGGGCCGAAATCGCAGCCCTCCCAGCACCAGGTATTCGACTCCGGTCAATTTCCGGACGCTCGCCTCCGGAATCCCGCTGACGTCTGTGATATAGGCGAAGTTTCCGATCCGATACCCGTTGATCAGCAGTTTGCCGTGAGCCACTTCCACCGGTTCAATGCTCAATTGCCCGACCTGGAAGACATCGCTCACGACATTGAGTTCGACTTGCGGAACTCCCGGATATCTGTGTTCCGAAAAAAGATATCGAAAGGTGGTCTGTACTTCCTCCAGAGTTTCCCTCCGACCGTAAACAGGAAGCGGCTTGCCGGACCGAACGTTGAAGGGATAGACGTCGTCCAGGCCGAGAATATGGTCGACGTGGTGATGCGTGAAAACGACCGCATCCAGCTCGCGGACGCGATGGCGCAGCATTTGGGTGCGAAAGTCGACGGACGTGTCGATAACGACCGCCGAGTTCGCGGTTTTCAGCAAGACGGAGGCCCTCAATCGGTGGTTGAATGGGTGCTGGGAGCTGCAGGTGGCGCAAGTGCATCCGATGACCGGAATTCCGCGCGATGTTCCGGTCCCCAGAAACGTGACCCTCATCTGCCTGAGATTTCCCTGACTTGCGTCCGGCGGCCAGCCCGATGCATCGCTCGATTCACTTGCGAGTCTTTTCTACGTACTTCATGCGAAGTTCGTAAAGGATGCCCTCCAGCATTTGCGATTCATCCGGCTCCAGGTTCCCTTCCGTCTTCATCTGAAGCATCGAAATGATCTCGATCATCTGCTTCGCCCCTTCCAGACTGAATGCGCGACGACCGCTGGCGGGATCCGGGATTTCTCCCATCTGCACCATGGCCGAGGTTGCGAGCGAAAGCACAAAGGAAGGAAAATCGACTTCGCTTGGCTCTCGATCGCCGGCGGGCTTTACAGATCCAACGCCCGGTATCGCCGGGTCGGCATGTGCGGCTCCGCCCATTTCCGACCCAGGTTTCTGCGTGGGTTGCGGCCCTGCCGCTCGGCTGCTCTCCTCAGCCTGGAGCGGCCGTTCCTGGAAATGATCGGATTCTTCGACGCCTTCGCGGAGTTCCCCCTCCGGCGTGAATTTCCGGCGGTCCGTAACCTTGAATCCCCCTTTTTCTTCGTCTTCTCTGCTCTTGTCGCTCATCGTTCCTCGCTTGGATTCTCGTCAGCCTTCAGAGCCGGCTTTTGGAGCGGCCGCGCCCTTCAGTCGATCCCATTCGCGCTCCATCTCGGAAAGGTTTACATCCTTCAATTCTCGCCCTCGCCGCGAAAAGGACTCCTCCATTCGCTTGAAACGCGAGGCGAATTTCGCGTTGGCCCTATTTAATGCTGTTTCCGGATCGATTTCCAGAAAGCGGGCTGCATTGACCGCGGCAAACAGCAAATCCCCAAGCTCGTCCTTTATTTGTTTGGCGCGCCCCTCCTGAAGAGCCTCCTCCAACTCGGCGAATTCCTCGTCCAGCTTTTCTCGAATTCCTTTCAGATCGTCCCAGTCGAAGCCGACTCGGGAGGCCTTTGACGTCAACTGATAGGCGACGTACATCGCAGGCTGACGCATCGAGACACCGTCCAGCAATGACTCCTTCTTGCGGGAAGGCCTCCCGGAGGCTTCCTTTTCAGCCGTCTTAATGTCCTCCCAGTTCTTCAGCAATTCCTGCGAGTCGGCGAAGAATCTGTCTCCAAATACGTGCGGATGCCTTCGCACCATCTTCTCATAAACCCGCCGGCAGACCTCCTGAGCGTCGAATTCCCCTCTCTCGCTAGCAATCTGACTGTGAAAAACCACCTGGAAGAGGAGGTCTCCCAGCTCCTCGCACAACTCGTCGGCATCTTCGCCGTCCAGGGCATCCAGAACCTCATAGGCCTCTTCAATCAGCATGGGCTTCAAGCTTTCGCGGGTCTGCTCCCGATCCCACGGGCATCCGCTGGGTCCGCGCAGGACTTCCATCAGCTCCACAAGTCTTCCAAAATAATCTTCTTTCGCCATTTTCCCGCTCAAAAAGGCGCGCTCCCTGCATCCGGCAAACGCCAGCCCTTCCGCCTTGTAGCTGAAGGCTCAAACGGTTTGACCTCATGGCCGCAGCCTTCTGCTTCCTATTTTTCGGTCAACTGGAATTTTTCTATATGCAGCATCGGGTCGGGCTGGACCGTGACATTCTTGCCGGTCATCTCCTTGATTTCGTCTACTACTGACTTCTCAGAAGTACGCAGCGCGGACGACACGTCCGGATGACAGCGGATCACCAGTTCCTTGCCTTCTCCGAGAGAAGGACGGAGCCTGCGAACCTCCTGATGAATAGAATAACAGACCGTCCTCACCGACTTGGTCATTCCCGTCCCATCGCAGTACTGGCATGGCTGACAGAGGCTCCGTTCCAGGGACTGCTTGGCGCGTTTTCGGGTAATGGCCACCAGTCCGAATTCGTTAAACTGCAGAATTTTCGACGGCGCCTTGTCCTTCGCCAATTCCTTCTGCAGCTCAGCCATAACCTTCTGCCGATTCTTCGACTCGTTCATGTCGATGAAATCGATGATGATGATGCCGCCGAGATCGCGCAGGCGGAGCTGGCGGACGACTTCGCGGACCGCCTCCAGATTCGTAAGGGTGATGGTGTCCTCCAGCGAATTGGTCTGGCCGGTGTACTTGCCTGTATTGACGTCGATCGCAACGAGCGCTTCCGTCTGATTGATGACTATATAGCCGCCTGCCTGGAGCCACACTTTTGAGCGCAGCGCCTTTTCAATTTCCTGATTGACTCCATAGGCGTCGAAGATCGGAGTGTTCTTGGTGTACAGCTTCGCCTTCTTCACAAGGTCCGGATTGAAGTTGTTGATGAATTCCACGATTCGTTCATATTCGGTCCGGCTGTCGACGCGAATCACGCGATAATCGTCTGAAAGGTAATCTCGGATGATCCGCTGAACCAAATTGAGCTCGGAATGAATGAGGGACGGCGCCTTGCCCTTTTCCGTCTTGGTGCGGATGCGCTCCCAAAGCCGAGTCAGATAGATCATATCTTGTCGAAAATCCTCTTCGACCTTGCCTTCGCCGGCGGTGCGAACGATAAAGCCCTTGCCAACTTCGCCTCGAAGGTCCGAGACCGTGCGCTTCAGCCGCTGGCGTTCCTGGATTGACTCGATTCGACGGGAGACTCCGACATGATTGACGGTCGGCATAAACACGACGTACCGACCAGGCAGCACGATGTGGGAAGTGATGCGGGCGCCCTTCTTACCGATGGGCTCCTTTGCGATCTGAACGAGAATTTCCTGGCCTTCCTTCAGCAGGTCTGCAATCAGCGGCTCCTCCCCAGTCCGCTCCTGCCTTCCGCCGCGTCCGTTTCCCCGGCTCCGCGCGCGCGCCGTTGCCAGAAATCGGAGGTCCGGATTTGAGCGGATCCGGACCATGCTCTCGTCCCCGCCAGCCTCGCTCGGCTCCTCCGCTTCCTCGCCGCCCACTGGGCTCAAAGCGTCGGGAAGGATTTCGGCTCCGAACCTCGGCTTTCTTTCGCCCTCGGGGCGCCAGCCGGCTACGCCTCCGAAGTCCAGCTTGTCGGGCAGAATCGATCCGGGAGACCTGTCATCAACCGGGGCATCCGGCAACGGACTAACGACAGGAGATCTGGCTGCAGCCTGCGAGGATGCGATTGATTTGACGGCGGGGGGTTGAGTGCGGCTTCGGGGCTTTCTGCGGGTCGCGACGTCCGGGAAGCCCTCCTCCCCATCCTCGTCGCCCAGGAGCTGCTCGATCGCCTGGTCCGTTTCCTCGAAGAGCTCCTGATAGTCGGTATAATCTTTTATAACGTCGGAAACGTACAGAAAGGCGTTTTTTTCGAGCCCGATATCGACGAATGCGGCCTGCATGCCGGGCAGCACGCGGACGACTCGCCCCTTATAAATGTTGCCCAGAATGCTCCTGTTATGCCTCCGCTCGATGAAAATTTCGGTGACCAGGCCGTCTTCGAGGATCGCCAGCCTCGTCTCCAGGCCGGTCGTATTGACAACCAGTTCCTTTGGCATGTTTTCTCCCTTCAAACGGAAAGCCCGACGGGCGATCCGTCCTCACGGAGAAGCAGTGCGCGACTGAAAAGACTTCATATTTCGTGGACTCGCTTCGCCGCGGGATGCCGTCGGCGAAAACTCCTCTGCCGCTCCTAAACCCGAAAACTCTTCCACGCATTAGATTCCTTCCCATTCACGGGGCGGGGCTGCTCCGCTAGCCGATCAGCCTAGCGAGCCGGCAGCGCCCGGAAGCTTCTCCAAAATTTATGTATAAACAAAAATCAATAAAATCGTTCAAGAATCGTTCTTGTCCATTCAATTATAGCGACCCGGCTCCCAAAGGATCAATGTTTGGCTTCTCGAGGGCCGTGCATGCGGCATTGCGCAACAAACGGGACCGGGTTTGGAAAATGGCATTTTAGGCTTTTTCGGTACCGGAAGGGCCCTCCGAGGAAGTTTTGAGCCCCCAAGAGCCCAAAATGCAATTTTCCAGACCCGGTCCCGTTTGTTGCGGTTCAGGTCGAATAAAGAAAGCGTCTGTAATGGACGCTGGCGACCAGACCGAGGGCGGCGAACATGGAGATGGTCGAAGAGCCTCCGTAACTGAGGAGAGGCAGCGGAATTCCGACGGCAGGCATGATCCCCAGAACCATTCCGACATTGACGACAACATGGCTGCCCAGAAGTCCTACCGCGCCTGCGGCGATCAGGATCCCCGTCCGGTCGCGGGCCTCCTCTGCGATGGTTACGAGACGAGACAGGAGCAGAAAGTACAGCGCCAAAATGCACAGCCCGCCCAAGAGCCCGGTCTCCTCTGCAAGGAGGGCGAAGATGAAATCGGTGTGGATTTCAGGCACAAATCCCAACTGGCTCTGCAGGCCGTTTCCGTACCCCCGCCCAGAGACCCCCCCTGAACCGATCGCGATCTGGCTTTGCCGCGTCTGGTATCCGATCCCCTGAGGATCCAGGCTCGGGTCAAACGTAGAGAGAATCCGTTGCTTCTGATAGTCTTTTAAGACCATCCATCCGACAGGGGACAGGCAAAGGGCGGCCAGCGCGAGAATTCCCAGAACCCGCAGCCGCATTCCGGCCACCAGCAACATTGATATCGCGATCGGAAAGTAGAGGATTGCCGTTCCCAGGTCTCCCTGCAGCAAGATCAGCGCCAGCGGAAAGCCAACGATCAGGAGCGCATACAGCAAGTTCCGTCGGGTCAGGGCCCTGTTGCTGATTTCGGCAAGATAGCGGCTGAGAGTGATGATCAGGAACACCTTTACAATTTCGGAAAACTGAAAGCTGAACCCTCCGATTTTTATCCAGCTCTTATTCCCCTGTATTTCGGTGCCGAACAACAGGATCGCTATCAACAGGCCGATTCCGAAGCTGTAGAAGAGATAGGCGTGGTCGGTCAGCAGCCGATAATCGATCACGGCAAAGACGAGAAAAACGGCGATTCCGACAGCCACCCAGATCATCTGGCGCGAATATGCGGAGCTTCCATCGGCTCCGCCGGCGCTGTAGATCCCTGCAATTCCGATCAGCGCGAGAAGGACCGTCGCGCCAAACAAGAGGTAATCAAACTGGGAAAGCAATCGCCGGTTGATCACCTCGAGACTCCCTCCGGCATGTTTTTCAGGGCGAATTCCGCAGGAATCTCCTTTGGCGGTTTGACGTGCTTTTCGTAATACGATTGAAAGATCGCTCCGGCGATAGGGGCCGCCGCGCCGCTTCCCGATCCGCCGCGCTGCACGATCACGGCCACTACCACCTTCGGGTCGTCCAGAGGAGCGAATCCGACAAACCACGCGTTCGGCTCGAATCGCTCGAGGGCCTCTTCTGAGAGCCGCAACCGCGTTGCGTTGCTGATCATCTGGACAGTTCCAGTCTTTCCACAGACCTTGAAACCGTCCACCTTGGCGGCGCGACCCGTGCCCCACTCATTGACAACGCTCCACATCGCTTCCCGAACGGGCCGCAGATTTTCATCGGAGAAGGGGGACGTCAAAGTGCGCTCGATCGGGCCGTTCCCCTGCACCAAGTGCAGCCTGGCGTTCCGTCCAGTGGATACTACGCCGATGGCTCGAGCCAACTGCACGGGCGTCACGTCGATTGGTCCCTGGCCGATCGCGACGGAAATGGTTTCTCCCGCGTGCCAAGACGTTCCAAAGGTCCTTCTCTTCCATTCTTCAGAAGGGACCAGCCCGGAGACTTCTCCCAGCAGGTCGACGCCGGTTGGAGCGCCCAATCCGACTTGTTTGCTGAAGCGGCTGATGCGTTCAATTCCCAGCTTCTGACCCAGTAGATAGAAATAAACGTTGCAGGATTGCTGGATGGCCGTGCGCAAACTGACCAGCCCATGCCCTCCCTGTTTCCAGCAGCGGAATCGGTGCCCGTACAATTCAACCGCGCCGTTGCAATAGACTGCCGAAGAAGGGTTGACCAGCCCCTGTTCCAAACCCGCCAACGCAACGATGATTTTAAACACCGACCCTGGGGAAAAGCGGTTGTGGATGGTCCGATTTTGCAGAGGGTGATCCGGATTTTCCGTCAACTCCCTCCATTCGTTCATGCTGATGCGGGTCGCGAACAGATTCGGGTCGAAGGCGGGACGGCTGGCCAGGACAAGGATTTCGCCGGTAGTCGGATCGAGCGCGACGGCAGCCCCGGGAGAATCGCCGATCGCCTCCTCGGCCACGCGCTGCATGTCCGCATCCAGAGTCAGCTGCAGGTCCCCGCCGTGGATGGGTTCCACGACTTCGAGCTCTTCCAGAATCTTGCCGACATTATTGACCAGGACTCGACGATACCCGTCCCGCCCGGTCAGCTCACGGTTGTACTTTCGCTCCAGCCCCATTTTGCCCACAATGTCGCCGGGTCGATATTCCTGGAAAGTCTCCCCCTGCAACTCGCCCTCAGAGACTTCGCCCACGTGCCCCAGCACGTGGGCGGCCAAGCTGCCCAATGGATACCGCCTGCGGGGCTGCTCGAAGATCTTAAGCTCCGGATGCTCGGCCTGGTGAGCCAGAACGTAGGCGATGTCATCCATCGATAGATTCTCCCGGACGACGGCGGGCCGAAACATGGCGTAGCGACTTCCCGCCGCAATCCGTTCGGCCAGAAGTTCCGCATCGATCTTCAATCCTTGGATGAGAAATCGAGACGTCGCTCCCAAATCCTCCGCTTCGTCCAGGAATAGCAGCAGATTGAAGGCCGGGATGCTGTCGGCCAGAACCACTCCGTTCCGATCGGTGATCACGCCCCGGGGAGCCACCAGCGGAAGTTGCCGGATCTGGTTGCGATCAGCCATGGCCTGCATGTGATCGAACCGGACGACTGTCAAATACCAGAGCTTCACCAACAAGACGATGATCAGAAGGGCGAATGCGCCCCTGAGCCACTTCAGCCTGTGAATCAGCTCTCGATTATCTTGATATATAGCCATAGTCTTGGGTGTTCCCTATGCCCCTCGCTTCGACAGTCTGGCGCCATTCCGCTCGCCGGAGCCTGCTGAGCCGCGCAGCAAGGCGGCCATCCCCTCAGCCGCCCCCGGACGGGCTTCCCGTCGGGCGGAGCCTCTCCAAGCTACCACACCCGGTCTCGACGAGACCTGCGGGCAGGATCACAATTTTCATGCGAAAAGCGCTCTCGCCTGAGCCTGTCTCGAATACGGCATTGCCGCAGGCCCCGCCAACTCATTTTACATTCAGGGCCTGTTACAGCCAACGCGCCCGCGGCGACTAGTCCGGATTTTGCACGCGGGTCCGCCGCGAGGCGTCGGAGAGCGGCGTGGATGCGAGGCGTGCGGCGATCCGGCGCCGCAGTAGGAACCGCGCGTTAGAGTCTCTGGAAATCTTTTGGGGGCATCTTGAAGCGGTCGTAGAACCGGAAAATGAGTTCGCCGGCCACTCCGGTCAACAACGAACGGGCTAGCGCTTGCGCCCAAAAGCTCTCTTGCGCAGGCTCGCCGATCAGGGTCTGCAAGCCGCCCACAAGGCCGTTGTCCAGCATCGCCAGGATCACCAGCGCCGCGATTCGGAAGGCGAAGCCTTCCAGAGAAACCCATTGGCTCAGATAGGCTGCGAAGAAGCCTAAAACGGTTTTGCTCAATCCATTAAACCCGATGACGGTCCGATACACTGCGTCCTGCAGGATCCCCAGGACGCTTCCGCAAACCGCTCCGCGCACAGGAGTCGATCGCCAGCCGATGTAGAGGGTAAAGACCAGGGACAGGTCAACATAAAGGGCCACGGGGAGATAGCGTGCCAGCAGGAGCTGAATGGCGGCGATGGCCAGCGCCAGGAGGAGGATCTCCCTTCGGTGGAACCGTTTCTGAACTCTCTCTTCCGTGGCTCTCCCCTCCTTTCCGAGCCCCTGGAGGAGGCGTCACTGTCGTTCGGGCAGCACGACCAGAACCTCTTGCACCCGGGAAAAGTCAACCGCGGGCTGGACCAGAATCTCTCGATAAACGCTTCCTCGCTCAGACCTGACGACTCGGCCAACCGGAATGGACTTTGGGTAAATCCGATCGGCGCCTGAGGTATAGACGAGCGCGCCTGTTTCCACGGCTTCCGTGTTGGGAATGAAGCTGACCTGCAACAATCCGCCGCCGCTTCCCTGCGCGACGCCTTGCAACCCGGAATCACCCATCACCACTCCAGCGGCGGCGTTCGGATTGGTCAGCAATTCCACCTCGGAGCTGAACGGTGTGATGGCGAAAATGCGGCCCACCGCCCCATCCGGCGTGATCACCGCAGCATCCTTGCGGACTCCGGCCAGGCTCCCCGCGTTGATGATGACTCGATTCGCAAAAAAAGGAGGGCTCTTCCAGATAATTCCAACCGGAAGGAGGTCGAACTGAAACTGCAGACGGAGCAAATCGTGCGAGCGACTCCGCTCCAGCATGGCTCGCATGCCCTCCAGCGCTGCATTCTCAACCTTCAGTCGCGCCAGCTCCGCCCGCAATCGCTGATTCTCTTCTTCGGTCCGGAGCAAAAACACATATCGGGAGAAGAGCCTGCCGGCAAAGTCGGCCACAAAGTCCGCCGACGCCGCCAGCGGCGTCAGGGCCAACACGCCCGCCGAATGCAGGAAGGTTCTCCCCTCGGGACTGCGGACTTGAATGGAAATCAAAAGGATGTGTAGGAGGGCCAACAAGACGAACGGTAAAAAAGGAGTTCGGCGGCGGATTTCTCTCATTGGAGGCTGACGCGTCTGAGCAGCGCCATGTCATCCAACATCTTGCCGACACCTAGCACCACCGAGGAGAGGGGGTCCTCAGCCAGATAAACAGGAAGTCCCGTCTCTTCCTTGATTCGCGTGTCCAGATGCTTCAAAAGAGCCCCGCCTCCCGTCAGCACGATTCCTTTGTCGACAATGTCGGCCGACAGTTCGGGAGGGGTTCTTTCCAGCGCTATCCGCACTGCGTTTACGATGGTAGCGATGGAGTCCAACAGCGATTCGCGAATTTCGTCGTCCGTAATTGAAACCGTCTTGGGAATCCCTTCGATCAGATTGCGACCCTTGATCTCCATGGTCAATTTTTCTTTAAGCGGCGCCGCAGAGCCGATTTGGATCTTGATTTGTTCAGCGGTTCGCTCCCCGATCAGGAGATTGTGCTTTCGTTTGATGTACTGAATGATCGCCTCATCCATCTCGTTGCCGGCAACTCGGACGGAACGGCTGTAGACGATTCCCGAAAGGCTGATGACTGCGATATCGCTCGTCCCTCCTCCGATATCGATGATCATGTTCCCGCTCGGCTCGGTGATCGGGAGCCCGGCTCCGATGGCGGCGGCCATCGCTTCTTCGACCAAATACACTTCGCTTGCCTTGGCCCGCAAAGCGGACTCGCGAACCGCCCGCTTTTCCACCTGCGTGATCTCGGAGGGAATGCAGATCACGATTCGCGGGCTCAACAGATAATTGCGGTTGTGCGCCTTTTTGATGAAATACTTCAGCATTTCTTCAGTGACGTCAAAATCCGCGATCACGCCGTCCTTCATCGGTTTGATGGCGACGATGCTGCCCGGCGTCCGCCCCAGCATCTCCTTGGCCTCATGGCCGACGGCCTCGACTTGGTTCGTAATTTTGTTGATGGCCACAATGGACGGCTCGTTGACGACGATTCCTCTCCCGCGGGCGTACACGAGCGTATTGGCGGTTCCCAGGTCGATCGCTAGATCGTTCGAAAAAATGCTGAATATTGACCGCAGTTTCATCGCTTCGTGTTCCCGCATCGGCAGTCGCCGGTCGCTCCGAACGGCCCCGGATAGAGGGTATCGATTATGAACCACAACGGTGACCGTGAGCAAGGGAGGGCGCAGGCTCCCGGAGGGACGGCTGCAGGGCTCAGGGCGTTTCCGGGGCGATGCGCGAGGGCAAGGCGGGCAGGGCGGTCCGTCCTGCGGAAAGGGGTTGCTGTGCTATACTGAGCCCTTGAATTGCGGCTCTTTTGATTGAGGATGATCGACTAAATGCTTCCACTTTTTCGTCGAAAAAAGCAGTGGCTCAAGTGGGTCTTGCTGCTTGCCATCGTAGCGCTGGCCTTCACAACCGTCTTTCTGTTTGTCAGCACGCCAACCGGACTGACGGGCGGCATCGGGCAGCAGGACGTCGCCATGGTGGCGGGACAGACCATCTCGGCCATCGAGTTCCGTCGCCAATACCAGCGACTATATGACTTGTTTCGCGAGGCGTACAGCGGAGCCGACCCCCAGTTGCTGGAACAGCTCAACATCCCGCAGCAGGCTCTGAATCAGTTGATCAACGAATACGCCATCGCATATGAAGCGGAGGCTTTCGGTCTGAAAGTGACCGAAGAAGAGCTCGCGCAGCAAATCATTCGCTTCCCGGCCTTTCAGGAAGGGGGCCAGTTTATCGGACGGGATCGTTATCGCCAAATCCTGCAGGCCAACAACATGTCGATCCGCGACTTTGAAAGCGCAATCCGCAGAGACATCCTCCGGCGCAAGTTTCAACGGGTGTTGACGGATGGCATCCGGGCGACGCCGGACGAAGTGCGTCAGGCCTTTCTGGAAGCCAATCAGGAAGTGAAAGTCCGTTATATGGCTATCGATCCGGCCGCCATTGAAATCGCAACGGTCGCTCCCGAGACGCTGCAGGGCTATTTCGAGGAGAATCTGGACCGGTTTCGGATCGGAGAGAAGCGCAAAATCGAATACGTGATCGTGAGCCGGGACCCGGAAGCGGTCGAGGTCAGCGAACAACAGATTGAGGCGGAGATGGCTCAGTTGGCCCAGGAAGGGCAGGTTCGGGCCCGCCACATCCTGGTGCGCTCTCGGGAAGGAGACGGAAACGAGACGGAGGCCAGACAAAAATCCCAGGAACTGTTGCGACAACTGCGGGGCGGCGCCGACTTCTCCGCCTTGGCTCGCGAGCATTCCGACGATCCGGGATCCGGCGCCAGGGGCGGTGACCTTGGCTTTTTCGGACAAGGTGAAATGGTGCCTGAATTCGAACTGGTTGCCTTCGGTCTCGAACCGGGGCAGATCAGCGACCTGGTGCGTACGCCTTACGGCTTTCACATCATCCAGTCCCTGGAGAAAGCCGACGCCACGGGTGAGGGACGGCGCACGGTGGCGGAATTCAACGCGCGCAACGCCGAGGCCGAACGACAGGCCTCCTCACTTGCGCAACAGATCGCCGAGCAGGCGCGGTCCAGCGGCGAACTCGGCGAACTCGCTTCAGCGCATGGCCTTGAATTGCGAGAGTCCCCCTTCTTTGGTGAAGGCGCTGAAGGGTTCGGGCAGATTCCCGGCCTTCCGGTCGGAACCGATTTTCTTTCAGACGTCTTTCGCCGACAACTCGGTGAAATCGAGGGGCCCTACCTTCTCGGGAGCCGCCAGGTCGTCGCCAGAGTCGTCGACATCCAGCCCTCCGAGATCCCGGAGTTCGATTCCGTCAGAGACGAAGTGCTGGAATTGTTCAAGGAGGAGCGCAGCAGCACGCTGGCTCGCGAGCGAGCGGAGGAGCTGTACAGGGAGGCCGAACAGGCGGG
>DATKAT010000331.1:0-10031 GCA_035514675.1 Acidobacteriota bacterium
CTTCAGGCTCCCGGCTGAATGACCGCCTTCATGATTTCTCCGCCGCGGAGAGCGGCGAAAGCGGATTCGGCATTTTGAAGCGGAACGGATGTCGAGATCAGAACCGAAGGCCGAATGACGTCGTTTTCCAGAATGCGGATCGCTTTGGGGAAGGTATGGACTCCGATGTAGGATCCGAAAACCGTCAATTCCTTTCGCGTAATGGAGTTTTGAGGCGTCGGCGGCAGGGCTTGGCTATTCATGCCGAACAGGGAGATGCGACCTCCGACCCGAGCCAGCTCGATGCACTGGGGAAGTTGGGTGCCGACCGCATCGACGACGATGTCGGCGCCGTGGGGAAAGGCCTCGCGAAATTCGTTTGGAAAGCTTTCCGCACCGGAATGAAAGGTTTTCTCGAAGCCGATCCGCCTCAGGCAATCCAATCGAGGCTTCTGAATGTCGCACACGGCGGCGCGGGCGCCGGCGGCTTGAAACAGCAGCGCGTGCAGCGCGCCCACAGGCCCCCCTCCGATCACTACGGCGGTCTCGCCCGGCTGAGCACGGACGTTCTCGACGCTGTTGACGACGCAGGAAAGGACTTCGGTCCAGACGGCCTCCTCCCAGGGGAGGCTCTTCCGAATCGGGAAGCAGGCTTTCTCGGGCGCCAGATTGTAACGGGTCAGGCCGCCGTCTCGAAAGATGCCCAGCGTCGTAAAGCTCTCGCAATGGTTGACCAGGCCCGCACGACAGTATCGGCAGCGGTCGCAAGCGATATTGGGCGCGATCGCAACGCGATCTCCCGGAGTCAGGGAGGCCACGGCATCTCCGGCATCGACGACGGTTCCGATGTATTCATGGCCCAGTATCACGCCTTCAGTGGCCGGGTGCCTGGGGGGGACGTCGAGAATGTGCAGATCTGTGCCGCAGATTCCGCAGGCCTCTACTTCGACCAGCACGTCGTCGTCCGATTGCACGACAGGCTTCCGCCGCTGCTGAAGCTCCAACTTTCCCGGGCCTGCAAAAACTGCAGCCAGCATGCGCTACGCTCCTTTTCGATTCCAACCGTCAACGAGGGTCAGAACTTGCGACTCCACTCCCTGGGCCAGCGTTCTACGACAACCTTCTTCTGGGTATAAAACTCGACGGCGTCGGCGCCCTGTCCGTGGAGGTCTCCGAAAAAGCTCTGCCTCCACCCTGAAAACGGGAAGAAGGCCATGGGGGCGGCCACCCCGATATTGATGCCGATGTTGCCGGCCTGGGCCTCATAACGAAACTTTCGAGCCGCCGAACCGCTGGACGTGAACAGGCAGGCCATATTGCCGTACTCGGAACTCTCATTGACGATCCGAATGGCATCGTCCAGATCGTCTGTCTCGATGACCCCGAGGACGGGGCCGAAGATTTCGGTGCGGATCAAATCTCCCTGCACGGGAAGCCCTTTCATGATCGTGGGTTTTAGGAAATGGCCGTTCTCGTATCCCGGAATGCGGGCCTGGCGGCCGTCGACCAGCAGTTCAGCGCCCTGACCAAGCCCGCGATCGATGGCCTGGAGTATGCGATCTCGACTTTGCGCCGAGATCACCGGACCCATTTCAACGCCGTCGTCGGCCCCGTAGCCGACCTTTCTGCTTCGCGCGCTGTCCATGAGCTTTTCCAGGAAAGAACGTTTCGCCTGGCCGACGGTCACCGCCAGCGAAGTGGCCAGACACCTTTGACCGGCGCAGCCGAAGGCTGAATCGGTGACGATGCGCGTCGCCGTCTCCGGATCGGCGTCCGGGAGGACTACAACGGCGTTTTTGGCGCCTCCCTGACACTGCGCCCGCTTGCCATGGGCCGCGGCGGTCTTGTAGACGTAACGCGCTACGGGCGTCGACCCCACAAATGAGATGGCGCGAACCGCCGGATGCTCCAAGAGCCCGTCGACAGCCGTCTTGTCTCCGTGAACCAGGCTGACCACGCCGGGCGGGAGATCCAGCCGATCCAGCAGCTCGAACACCCGAGACATGGTGTTGGGAACCTGTTCGGACGGCTTCAGAATGAAGGTGTTTCCGCAGGCGATGGCGTAGGGCAAGAACCAGAGGGGAATCATGGCTGGAAAGTTGAATGGCGTGATGGCGGCGACCACCCCCACCGGCTGACGTATCATCGTCTCGTCGATTCCCGGCGCGACGTCCTCCAGATTGGCTCCCATCATCAGCGACGGAATCCCCGTCGCCACCTCGACGTTCTCGATGCCGCGGCGAAGCTCCCCGCGGGCCTCGTCCAGCGTCTTGCCGCACTCGTCGGTGGTCAGGCGGGCGATTTCGTCAAAATGCTCTTCCAGTAGATTCTTGAAGCGAAAAAGATACTGAATTCGTTCGGTCGGAGGAACGCGCCTCCACTCGGAGAAAGCCCGGGCCGCAGATTCAATCGCATCGGCGACTTCTTCGGCAGTGGAAAACGGAACCTTGGACAGCGTAGCCCCAGTCGCCGGGTTCTTGACTTCGCAGAGATGGCCGCTCCTGGAAGAGGTCCACTTTCCAGCGATGTAATTGCTTAAGGATTCTACGCCGCGCATGTTCGCTCCTTATCCGGGCTCCGCCGCCTTTCAAACCGGCGAAGCCTTTCGCCAAGTTTACGTACGAGCTGGAAGAAGTGCAAGCAACCTGGAGCACCTGACGAATCGGACGGCAGTTCTGCAGAACCACGGTCCGCGGTTCGTTCCGCAATCCGGTCTTATCCACTAAACTTATGTAATAGAATGAGTTATTGAAGAGCGACAGCGGCCTGCCTTCAGTTGGGAAAGGTCAGCTTGGAAAAGTTAACTCGTCTCGTCTGCAGGCGGCGGACTTGATTTTCGAAGCGCTTAGCAAAGCAATTGTCTTGTGGCGATTTGAGCGCTATACTCGTAAAAGTCCGCCGCGCTTCCGGCGTGGAGGGGGGAAATCAATTGGCGAACGGAAAATCTTTAGGAGGTTTCGCGATGATCAATGGGAGTCGAACCGGTCTTCGAGCACCGCTTGTTTCAATTCTAGCCGCGCTGCTGCTTGCGTCGGTCGGTCTGGCCGGAGGAGCGGGCGACAAAGTCCTGACTCTGTCCGGGTACCAGGGGCCGCATCAACTCCCTCAGGACCAGGGGGCGGCCGGGGTGTGGCATCGCCTGCTGAAGCTGCGCACGACCGCCAGCGCCATCCATACGACTGCTCACCCGGACGACGAGCACGGCGGCGTGCTGACGTACCTGGGCCGGGGGATGGGCGCCAGAACGGCGATGTTGACCCTGAATCGCGGAGAAGGCGGAGCCAACGCGATCGGCCCGGAGCTGTTTGACGGCCTGGGCCTGATTCGAACCGAGGAGCTGCTTTTGTCGGACCGATACTACGGCCTCGACGACCAGTATTTCTCGACGGTCGCGGACTACGGCTACTCAAAGACCTTGGAGGAAACGCTGCAAAAGTGGGGCAGGGAGAACGTCCTTCGCGACGTCGTTCGCGTGCTGCGCATCAATCGACCCTTAGTGATCGTGTCCCGCTTTCACAATTCGCCCAGAGACGGCCACGGCAATCATCAGACTTCGGGACTCGCCTCCTACGAGGTTTTTGAGTTGGCGGGCGATCCCACCGTTTTCCCCGAACAGATCGAACAGGAAGGTCTGCGTCCATGGCAGCCGCTGAAGATGTATCGAGGCGGAATTCGAGCCGACGAAGGGGAAAACTGGCACGTCCGCGTGGACGCCGGGCGCTACGCCCCGCATATCGGGCAATCCTATCGATGGTTCGCGTCCTTGGGACTGAGCTTTCAGCGCTCTCAGACCAGCGGAAGAATGCGCGAAATCGTGGGGCCATACTATCAGCATTACGAAAGGATGCACAGTCGCGCGGGCGGACTCGACAAGGAAGCGGGATTCTTCGACGGAATCGACACTTCGCTCTCCGGGATCTACAGCTTGACGGGGGAGACGCCGCCTGAAGGCGCATCTCTTCTGTTGGAGCAGTTGCAAAGGAGCGTCGAGCAGACCGTCGGGGCCTACAACGTAAACGATCCGTCGGCAGTCGTGCAGGGGTTGGTCAACGGGCTGGCGCTGACCCGGAAAGCTTTGGCTGCGGCTTCCGGCACCCCGGAAGCCGCCTTTCTTCTTCGGATCAAGGAGCGGCAGTTTATGGACGCCATCAATGCTGCGCTGGGACTTCACCTGCGGGCGGCGGGCCGGCCGCAGGGCGTGGTCGATTCGCCCAGCCCGTGGGCGCCGCCTCCCATGATGGGGCCGGTTGTTCCGGGCCAGCGGTTTGAGGTGAAGGTCGATTTCGCAAATCGGGGAACCATCCCCATCCATCCGCGAACGATTCGGATCGAGGCCTCTGCCGACTGGAGGGTGGCGAACCGGGACTCCAACCCAACCGTTTTAGGAGAAAACGACGTTCTTTCGCACCAGTTCACCGTCACGGTTCCGGAGGGGCCGGACCATTCCCGACCGTACTTCTACCGCGATTCCATTCAGGAGAGCGTCTATCAGATGGCGGATGCGAAGTACATCCACATGCCTTTCCGATCTGCGGCCGCCGTTGCGGTTGTGGAGTACGACGTTCTCGGGCAGGCCGTCGCCATCCGGGAACCGGTGCGAACTCTGGAGCCGAATCTGCCCTACGGTCATGAATGGAGGGAGCTGACCGTCCTGCCCAACGTTGCCGTCAATGTAACGCCCGAAATCCGGGTGGTTCCCGTGCAGCGGGCCTCCGATCCCATCCGGGTTCAAGTCGAGTTGATCAACAACGACATCGCGGGCAGCCGGGGGGAGCTGAGACTGGAGCTCCCCTCCGGTTGGAAGTCGGGTCCGGACTCCATCCCCTTTTCTTTCGCGCAAGCCGGCGAACGGAGCAATCATACGTTTACGTTGAGCCTGCCGGCTCTGGAACGGCGCTCCTACCGGATTGAAGCGGTCGCGACCGCAGGAGGCCGTGAATTTCGCCAGGGCTACCAGGTGATCCGCCATCGCGATTACGAAACGCGTTACCTGTTTCGCAACTCGACGTTGGACATTCGGGGCATCGACGCCGAAATTGCCCCCGACTTGAGCGTAGGGTATGTGATGGGCGTGGGCGACCAGGTCCCGGCCGGGATCGAGCAACTGGGGGCGGAGGTTTCATTGCTGGGACAGACGGATTTGGCCAGCGGAAACCTGAGTCGGTTCGACACGATCGTCATCGGGACCCGCGCCTATGCGGTTCGCGAGGACCTGATCACCTACAACAGCCGATTGCTTGAGTACGCCCGGAACGGAGGCAATCTGATCGTTCTCTATCAGACGCCGGAATTCGATCCGAATCGCTGGGCGGCCTATCCGGCGGAGCTGCCTCAGCGTTCCGAAGAAGTGTCCGAAGAAGACTCGCCGGTTCAGATTCTGGCGCCTGACCACCCCGTCTTCACTCAGCCGAACCGGATTACGCTTGCCGACTTCGACCATTGGATGGAGCAGAGAGGGTCGAAATTCTTCAGCGAGTGGAGCGACGAATACGTTCCGCTCCTGGAGACGTACGATCAAGGCCAGTCTCCCCAGCATGGAGGATGTTTGACGGCTGAATACGGCGAAGGCTACTATTCTTATTGCGCGTATGCTTTCCACCGCCAGCTTCCATACGGAGTCGAAGGGGCTTACCGCTGGTATGCCAATTTCCTCTCGCTGGGAAAATAGAAGCGTCGAAAGAATCGCCTGCGCGGCGCTTTCCGGCTTCATCTGCCTGATCCTGACGGGATCACCCGGACTGCTGACCCCTGCGCTTGGGCAGCGGTCCGGGGACATCCGGCAGGAGGAGGAGCGGGATTACTTCGCCAAATGGCTGAAGGAAGACGTCGCATACATCATTTCCCCAGAAGAAAAGGCAGTCTTTGAGAGGCTTTCGACCTTCGAGGAAAAAGAGCATTTCATCGAGCAGTTCTGGAGCAATCGCGACCCGAACCCGCGGACCTCGATCAATGAGTTCAAGGAGGAGCACTATCGGAGAATCGCGTACGCCAACGAGCACTTCGCCGCGGGCTGGCAGGGTTGGCGAACCGATCGCGGCAAGATTTACATCATTCACGGACCTCCCGACGAAGTTGAAGCGTATCCCTCCGGCGGAACTTTTGAAAGGCCGCTGCACGAAGGAGGCGGGACGACCTCAGTCTATCCGTTCGAGATCTGGAGATACCGGCATCTGGAAGGCGTAGGCACCGCCGTCGAGCTGCAATTTATCGACCGGGGCATGAACGGAGAGTATTACCTGGCGCTCAACACCGACGAAAAGGACGCCCTGATGATGGTTCCCAATGCCGGCTTCACCATGGCCGAGCATCTCGGTCTGGCCACCCGCCGGGAGCGACCCTTCTTTTCACCCTCCCGTCACGGCTCCTATCCCCTGATGAACTACCGGGAACAGGACGGGGCTTTTGCCCGATACGAGAGCTTCGTCAACGTCCAGCGCCCGCCGGTTCTGAAGTTTCCCGAGTTGAAGGAATTGGTCGACGTCAGCGTGGCGTTCGATTCCCTGGAAATCGAGACGCGGGTCGACTACTTCAAGCTCAGCGAAGGGAAGGTGCTGGTTCCGGTCAACCTGCTGCTTCCACAGAGCCAGTTGAGCTTTGCCCGGGAGGCCGATCGTCTGGTATCCAGAGTCGCCGTTTACGGCGTGGTGACGGCGCTGAACAGAAGCGTGGAAGCGGAATTCGAGGATGAGTTGATCGCAACTCATGGGCTGCAAGAGATTCCCCAGACGGATGGGAGGAGAGTCTACCAGCGGGTGCTGGTTCTGGACGCCGGAAAAAGGTATCGACTCGATCTGGTCGCCAAGGATTTGATCGGCAACAGGGTGGGAGTGCGGCAGCAACTGGTATTGACTCCGAATTTCGGGGCCGACGGACTGGCGGCCAGCAACCTGATCTTGTCCGATTTCATCCAGCCGCTGGACGATCCGCTGGTCCGCGAGGATCAAATGTTCGTTCTGGGCGACGTCCAGGTCCGACCGAGCTTCGAGCGCGTGTTTCAACCTTCCGACTACTGCGCGGTCTACCTGCAGCTTTACAGCGTCGACGTCGACCAGAGCAGCCTGATGCCCTCCTTCGAAGTCACCTATCGAATTCGAAGGGGCGAACGGGTCTACTACGAGGGTCGCGACGAAGTCGGCGAATCGGTGCAGTTTTTCTCCCCGCAGCGCATGGTGCTTGTCAAGAGGCTCCCGCTGCAGACGCTCGATCCCGGCGCCTACGAGATTGAAGTCCATTTCCGGGACCGCATTCGTAACGAATCGATCACCCGGGTCGAGCAATTGCAGATTGGAGACGCTCTGGCGGCTCTGGGTGAGCGGGCTGAAAACTGACCCGTAGCGCCGGCTTCCAGCTGGCGATTTTTGAAATGACCGGCAGGATGCCGGTCCTACGGCGGCCCAAAAGAACCTCAGGGAGCGTCCTGAATGAATCTCCGATAGACCTCCCTGGCTTCTTCAAATTGGGAAAAGACGCGCTCCCTTTCCCGATCCGAGCGCCAGGAGGGCCATGCTTCGGCCAGTTCCTCTAGGCGGTCCACCCAGAGCAGGCAGTATCGCGCAGCGTCGGGATCCCGCGGCGGCGCTCCGCCGGCATGAATCCAGACCGGATTTGAAAAGGCCTGCGCATAAGCCGCGTCCAGAGGAAAACTCTCGTCAGGCGATCCCTCCGCCCGTACGTGGATCCAGCCGGATCGGTCAAAGGAGAAGGCGGTTTCGTACTCCAGGCTCGTCCGATCTCCCTGAAAGGGGATCGAGTCCAACACCTCGCCGCTCGCAACGACCAGAAGAGACTGCAGCGGAGAAATGGAACGAACGCTGACGCGCACCGTCACCTCGCCTCCCTGCTCCGGCAGCTCGATGGTTTCGCCGGGCATGCGGCCTTGTACGGTCACTTCCATTAAAGGCCCTGTTGTGACGAAAGACCTGCCGCTCCGCAGGCCATCAAACCAGGCGTCCATCTCGAGGCCGGCATCCTCTGTGTTGACGAAGGTGCGCACCGATCCCACCAGCTTGCTTCGATGCAGGTCGCTGATGGAGTCTTCGCCGCCTACCGCGGCCACGCGCAGACCGTTGTTCCAGACCGCATAGAGGGGAAAGAAGCCGGCTCGACCGGCCTGCGACCACTCCAGCGCGTCGGTCGTTCCCAAGGCCGCGTCCACAATGAAGCCCTTGCCTCCGCCCAGATCCATTTCCAGCGGATCCTGCTCGCCTGAAAAAGGGTGCACGTAGCCGACGGTCGCTCCCTGCTCCTTGGCCTTTCGAAGCATGTCGGTGTTGCTCGGATACAGGCTCTCAATGGCGGTTCCCTCATAGCCGGTCGTAAACGGCGAAATCAGGTGGTCTCGAAGCCCCAGCATGAAGACGTGTCCATAAAACGGAGGACGATACTCCTGGCCGACCACCAAAAGGCGATCGTGAGTGGATAAGGGGTGCGGACCGCCTCCGGGAACGAAGAACTGATAATCCAGAATGCGATTGTCCTTGTTTGCGACCTGCTCGTTGATCACGTCCTGGTCTTCGGCCTCGGACATGAAAACCAGATTCTGCAAAGAATTGTGCAGATTTCCGCCGTAATTCATGTGCACGTGCGTGGAGCCGGAATACCAGCCCTTCGACGTTAGATCGGCCAGTCGCTCCAGGACCAGAGTGATGCGACTCATCTCTCCCGCACGGATCTGCACGGTCGCGGTCTGCGGAAAATACTGAAAACCTTTGACCGCAGTGAGCTGCGTTTCCCCGGCGGGCAGCTTCAACTGAAACTCTCCGGCCGTGTGGAAGACGTTGTACCCGACGTGACTGGTTCGGGCGTAGGAGTCGTGAGGCGCATAGAACTTTCCGTCCGAAGCCGTCAGATGAATTCGAGCGGAGGTCGGACCCCCGAAGCCGCCGTCTCGAACCTGAACTGCCAGAGTTCCCATCGGACGTTTCCAACGCCTTTCTCGAATCGGCAGACGGGTGATTCGTCCCCCGTAGGTCTCGATCATCGCCAGTCGCGGCAGTCCGCCCTCGTTGGATACGTACGCGATCAGCTCTCCGTCCGGAGACCAGCGCGGGTGAAAAGCGTCGTGGGAAAAGAAAGTCAGCTTGTAGGGGGTTCCCCCTGCGATTGGCTGCACGTACAGATTGTTGAACGAATCGGCCGCTCCCGCAGTGGAGGAGTAGACGAAACGCTTGCCGTCGATGCTGACGTCTGGTCGCGTCCGGTACAGGGTCTGCTCCTCCAGCACGGTTTCCGCCTCATCGATCCCGTTTTCCCGGGCGGGAACCCGCACGACGTTGCCTGATCCCAGGGGGACGCCGCGATTGGTCAAGATCAAAAGCTCTCGCCCCTCGGGAAGCCAGGCCGGACTCAAGTGCATATCCTGAGGACCGAAGTAAAGGCGGTCTCTGGGATCGCTGTGATCGTAAGTTACGGCCGCTTCGTCGCCTGCCCAAACGCCGTCCTTCAGCGGACGGATGTAAACGTTGAAGTAGCCGTTGGGTCGGGTCGAAACATAAGCCAGGCGGTCCCCCTGGCGCGAAAAGACGGGGTCTGCGTAGACGAACTCGTCGTTAGTCAGCCGACGGCTCGCCCCCGTTTCCACGTCGAGGATCTCGAGCTGAATGCGTCTCCCGGCTTCATCGGAGGTGTAGACGATCCATTTTCCGTCGGGCGACCAGGAGGGCGAGGAGTGGTACGCATTGCCATACGTAAGTTCGAAGGCGTCTCCCGTCTCCACATCGACCCGCCAAATGGAGCCGCTGAAAGCGACCGCGATCGACTTTCCGTCCGGAGACCAGCTCGGCGCCCAGGGAGTCGAGGCGGTCGGCGGCGGAAGATAGTAGTTCCTCATATAATTGCCGCCGTGGCGAGCCGAAGGGTAAATGTCAAGCGACTGGGCCGCCGGACTGATACTCGTGCCCTGCCACAACAACAAATGAATCAGGGCCAGCGTCCAAAAGGAGCTGGAGCTTCGCGCCATGCTGAATCTCCATGATGGGTGTGAGGTCGATTTCATTTGCCGGCTTCAATATTGAACGTCGCGGCGCCGTTGTCAAATCGAAGCCCTGCGGAAT
>DATKAT010000332.1:0-5372 GCA_035514675.1 Acidobacteriota bacterium
ACTGCGCTTGCTTCCGTTGCTGTTGCTGTTGCTGGGTCCCTGGACCCCGATTTCCGGAAATCCTCGCAAGGATGACAAGGTCCCGACCCCGGATCAGATCATTCAGCGGTTCTCCGCCAAAGAGTCCGAGTTTCAGCGCGAATGGCAGAACTACACCTATACCCAGAAAGTCATTTTCGAAGTCTTAAACGACGCCGGAATTGCAGTGGAACAACAGCGAATGACCATCGAGGTCTTTTTTGACACCAGCGGCAACCGATCCACCCGCACCGTGGAAGAGCAGGGGAGACTGCGCTCGGTCCAGGTCACCGAACAGGATCTGCACGACTTAGTCGAACTGCAGCCGTTCGTCCTCACTGAAGAAGAACTTCCCAAATACGAGATTCGGTACAAAGGCGAGGAGTGGGTCGACGAGATCAATACCTTCGTCTTCGACGTCAAGCCCAAAAAGGTTCGAAAGAGCGACCGCGCCTTCGAAGGGCGGATCTGGGTCGACGACCTCGATTTTCAGATCGTCCGCACCAAGGGAAAGATCGTTCCCGATCTGGGCGACAACAAATTCCCGGAATTTGAAACGATTCGCCAGCAGATCGATGGAAAGTTCTGGTTTCCGGTCTGGATCAAAGGGGACGACCGCCTGACCTTCGGTGGGTTCTGGGACCGGCGCATTGTCCACGTCCGGCAATGGGTCACGTTCGAGAACTTCCAGAGGTTTGACGTAGGCACGACCATCCGGTTCGGAGAGGTTCAGCCCGAAGAGAAGCCCGATCGCTGATTGCGACCGTCAGCGGAACTGCCCCTCGATTCCCACGACCTCATATCCCGGGTCCGTTTTACGCAAGTACACGTCAACGGGCTGATTCCACTCAGGTCGTCCGGCAGAGTCTGTCCATATGCGGACCATCAGATAGGGGGAATCCGAAGCTGAAATCGCCAGAACGGCCTGTTCCGCAATGCCTGCGCTTTCCGCCAGCTCGGTGGAGGTCTCCGTCTGATTGTCAAAACGCATCCACTGGAAGCGGTACCGACAGTCGGACGCCAACCCCGCCTCTGTGCCCAGGTTGTTAAACAGCAGACGGCCGTCGGCGACCTGGAAATCCCAGAGCGGATTGACGAGGCCCAGAAAATAACGGACGAGCTTGTCCCGGCGTTTGATCAGAGATTCCACCAGGTGATTCTCGGCGCTTGCGTCCGGAATCCGACCCGTGCCGACGACGGTCCGGATCATCTCGTCGGAAAACTTCATCACGATCCGGGTGGCCCAGAAGGCGTCTTCGGGCAGCATTCTTTCAAAGGCGGGATTGGGGTACTCGGGCTTCCAATTCTCCGGCGAGAAAAAATCCCCCTCGAAGCGGCCGATGGCATCCGCATGCGGGTAGTCGACGCTTCTCCAGGGGCGGTCCCAGATGCCGAACGTGGCGGCCGCCCTGAACATCGGCTTCCATTCCAGCATATATTCGTGACCGGCCCTGCGGCTCTGCGGCCGGATGCTGCCGCTGCCCAGCGTGGAACCGAAATCGATCAAATGATGACGGACGAACCCCTCCGGGTCGTTCCCCAAGTAAGTGTCCAGCGTGTTGACGCTTCGACTGTCGTCGTGATTCAGCCATGCGGCAAAAACCCGCAAGCCGCGCAGCTCGCGCCTGTTTTCGTGGGGGAAAATGTCGTTGGGATCGTCGCGGCGCGTTCCATGGTATCGGAAGGGCCCCAGCGGCGCCCCTTCCAGCAGGCGGCTGGCCAGAACCTGAACCGTGTCGTCCGGCAACCAGGGGACTTGATCCAGAATCTTCTCCAGATCCCGAGGATGCATCTTTCGCTGGTAGCCCTGCTCCGTCGTGATTTCCGCTGTGGGACCGATCTCCAGATCGTCGCGGCGCAGGTTGACCAGATAATTCTCCGGGACGAAGTAGCCGAAAGCATGGAAAAACTTCGTGCTGATGACTTCCGCTGAAGTGGCCAAGCGGGGGTGTCGGAGAGGATCGAACTTGATCAGGTAGCGTCCGCCCCGCGCGTCTCGAATGAAAAATCCCGGCGTGATCCCCTCGGTCTTGGCCGAGGTGATCAGCAGCGGCGCGGACAGATCGGGCGGGCCCGCCCGATCGGGCCCGGTCGCCAGCTCTTCCAGCGACATTTCATGCCTTCCGATCCGGTTGGTGAACCAGCTCGAGTCGGGGACTTCGCCCAGCGTATTGACGTTTTGCGCGGGGTCGACTTCCCCTTTGGGACGCAGGGTGAATGTGGACGCCAGAAAGTCCATCACTTCGCTGATGCTGCGTTCGCGCGGCATGGCGATGGGCAGACGATCGTCGTCGACCGCCAGCGGATCGTCCGGATAGAATTTCTGAGCCGCCAGCGCCGGAGTCCACAGCAGAATCAGCAGGAGGCAACACATTTTCCGCAAGGGGAACAGTTGGTTCGTCCGGCGTCCTGCGGAGTTCGGCGCCGCCGAAGCGCGGGCACCCGTGAAGCCCATTGCAATCCCCGACGGAAACTTCATCAAAAAGAGGCTCCAAAGGTGAAGTGCAGAAGCGTTCCCTCCCGGCTTCTGCCGACGTCCAGGCGCAAAAACGTGACGTCCGGGGTCTTGAACCGTATGCCGGCGCCGATGCTCTTCTGCAAATGCTTGAATTCAAAGTCGCTGCGATCGAAAAAAACCTTGCCGGCGTCATAAAACAGCGCCAGCTCGACCGCAGCCGCCGGTTCCCATCGATATTCGGCTGACAGATAGATCAGGTTCCGGTCGCGGAAGCGGAAGTTGCGAAATCCTCGAAGCGTCTGGCTGCCGCCAAGCGTTTCCTGCAGAAAAAACGGCACGGCGGCGCCCGAATCGGCCGTGTCCAGCACGGTCAGGAAGCGAAAGGCCAGGATGCGCTGCGTGGACCATAGGGGCACGAACTGCCGGGTGTCGAAGCTGAACCGGTTGAAATCGAATCGGCCTCCGTCCCGATCGGAAAACCGGGTCAGAGAGGCGAAGACGACCCCTCCCAGGTGCGGGTGAGTCTTGTGATCCCGGTAGTCAAGCCAGGCCGCCCCCGTCAGATGCAGAAAATCCTGCTCCTCGAAAAGCCCCGGAATCGCCGCCGCCTCCGGCAGCGCCCGAGTCGATGGCAGCGCGCGGTTCCTCCCATCCGACAACGCCACGTCCAGGTATCCGCCCCGCAGCGCCAGGCCGAAAAAGTTTCGGACGTGAGCGGCCGCCACGAAGTCGATGGAAGCGTCCCGGATCTGGAAATTGGAACGGTTCCCCAGTTGCGACTCGTTTTCGAAGCCGAAAAAGTCCACTCGGGTCTGCTTCCGGAAAGTGACATCTCCGTACAGAAACGAGCGGGACGACTCGTGTCTTTCAGGATTGAAAGGATCCGCCGAAAGGTTGTCAGGCGCAATCGGCGACAGAAAGGCCGGCCGTCCCCCGGAGGGCATCTTTCCAAACTGGAAATCGAATAGCTGGTATCCCTGAAGGGATACGGCCGCAGACGATTGCAGCGTGAGGCGCCCCTGAGAAAGATCCGAGTCCGAGAAACGCGCGCCGAATGCCAGACCCGATCGCGGAGCGATGGATCCGATCTGCGGGTAGAGCTTCTTGTAGCCCAGCGCAAACAGGTTGGCGAAGCCGGTCTCCTCCACCAGAAGAAAAGCCCGCTCCAGAAGCGGAGCCTCTTCCGGCTCAGCCTCGCTTTTCTTTTCCAGCCGCTGGCGCCGCAGCTGCTCCGCGCGCGTCGACTCCTGCTGCCCGTATGCGTGGCTTCCGAAAAGAACCAGCAGCGCGATGAATGACCATTTCCGCATCAAACGCTATGCCTCTGAAAGTTGACCGGTCATTCCGCCCGCCGTCTCCATTTGAGCGGAGGTGCGGTTGAATCGGCGTCCGACGTAGACGCTCAAAAGGATCATGCCGACGACGAATGCGACGACCACCAGGCTGAGATGACGGACTCCGGCGCCTGCCAGACCCAGGCCCATCACGGCGAAAATGCCGATCCCCTTGCCGACCCGCTGGATGAACATGTTGGTAAAGGCCCGGGCTTTGTATTTATCATCTCGGGATCTGATCGAATAGAGCGTCTCGCGGCCCGTCTGCTGAATCGAATAGTTCAGACCGTTGTCTGATATCACCAGCAGACTGGAAACCAGCAGCGTCGGAATGGCGAAAAACATCAGAGAGCTGGACAGCAGCGCCAGAGGCATCACCAGAAGCGTAACCACCAGGCCGAACCGACGCATGATGAAGCTGACCAGAAAGAGCTGCACGACTACCGAAAGCATATTCGCAAAAAAGTATACATTGGCCATAAAGGCCTGGGTCGCAGCGACGCCCGCAATCTGTTCGGACAACAGTTTAAATTGATAATCCATGATTTGTGAAATGACCTCGTAGAAACCGAGGATCCCCACGATGGCGGCCAGGTAGGGAGACCTTAAGACCAGCTTCAGCCCCTCGAGGGCGGCGTTGCGGTCCAGTCTCTTGAATTCGCGCGCCTCCCTCTTGCGGCCGAAGACAGCGGAACGGTCCACCAGCCATTCGATGACCAGCGTCAGCCCGATCACGACGACGAACAATCCCGCTACCAGCAGAATGAGCCCCTCCGTTCCCAGCCGGCTCAGCAGCCCCCTGGCCGCAGTGATCCCGGCCCACCCGCCGATCACTCCGCCGACGCCCATCAATCCGAAAAGTCGTTTCGCCTGATCCGAATCGGTGATGTCGGTCGAAAAGGCCCAGAAGGCCGTGACCATCAGCGTCGACTCCAAATCTCCCAGCAGATAAAAAGTCCAGATGGAAACACCCGACGGATCCCGCAGCGTGAACGACAAAATCAGCAGGACGCCGATAAAGAACGCGCAAAGAAGAGAGATCAGCTTCCGTCTTTCGAAGCGATTGTAAAGGTAGCTGAATGCGGCCACGCCCAGGGCGGCCACCAGGATGTTGGCCAGCTTAGCGTACAGTTCCACGTCGGCGCCGTAAATCTGGACGAACAGCCCGTTCTTGAGCGGTTTCATGATCTGGAAAATGGCGATGACCAGAAAGAAGAACGTCGCAAGCAGAAGACTGATCGTCAGCTCCTGCTCCTCGAAATCGAAAAACTTCCGGAAAAGTGAATTCATAGAGACTTCCAGACTCCAACGGCAAACAACGCCCAACCGGCCAGCAGGCAAAGGCCGCCGATCGGGGTGACCATCCCCAGCCAGCGCGCTTCAGTCAGGCTTAGAATATAGAGACTCCCGGAAAAGAGTACGATGCCCGCGACAAAAGCCCCTCCCGCCCAAGCCAGCCAGCCCGAAGGGATCTGCAGCGACAGAATGCCCAGCAGAATCAGCCCCAGGGCGTGATAGATCTGGTAGCGGACGGCGATCTCAAAGACTTCCAGTTGCTCCGA
>DATKAT010000333.1:0-9554 GCA_035514675.1 Acidobacteriota bacterium
CTGCGAATCCGGCATCCGCTCGCCCAATCTTCTGGCAAAGGGGGCCGCTTCCCGCAGCAGGTCCCGGGAAATCAAAAGGTTCACCAGCGCCTGCAGCACTTCGACCGGGATTCGAACCGAGGCCTCTCTCAACTCTTCCAACACCCGATCGAGTTTCATTTCACGCCCCCGGGAGTGTTCGACAAGCCCTTGCAGCAGTTGAAACTCGAGGCGCGATTCTCCGACGGATCGAATGCCCGCCAGCACCTCTTCGGCCTGCCTGTCCTCCCCCAGCAGCAGAAGACAGTAGGCCAGCTGATACCCGTTCTCAAACACTTCCGGTTGGTGGCGATACGCGGCACGGAAGAATCTCAGAGCCTCTTCCGGGCCCTCCATGTGAAGCCGGATGACCCCCAGGTTAAAGGACGCTGTGGCATTTTCCGGCTCCATCTCCAGAGCGCTTTCGAAATGAGCCGCGGCCTTTTGCCACTCCCCTCTTCGAATCAGGTTGCTGCCGAGGTTGACGCGGGCGGTGGCGGATTCAGGCCGCAAGCTGACCGCCCGTTCGAAATGACGGCCCGCCCGGGAGACTTCGCCTTGCATGTCCAAGACCATGGCCATCAGCATGTGGGCGTCAGCATGGTTCGGGTCGGATTCCAACAGATCTGTAAGAACCTCTTGCGCTCTCGCCAGTCGACCCTGTTGAAACGCCTGGACCGCCTCCTGGAAGGTCAGGCGCTCCTCTAAGATCGCAGCCGCCGGGGAAAGCGGATGGATTCCGATTGAGAGAACGGCCAGAGCGGCCAAGCGCGCAACGCTGATTCGGAATCGAGTCATCTTCGACAGAATACCCCGTTTGACGTATTCCAGGGTAAGGCTTGATGGTAACCTGTGTAAAGGTGGATTGTCAGCGAAGCCCTTTGCCGGCATGCGAAATTTCAGCGCGTTGCTGGAGTCCGCGTAGATCGCACGACGGGAGGCGGGGGCGTTCATTTGGATCGGGCGGAAGCTCGCAGTCAGTCAGGAGGAATTCATGAAGGAACTTGTCAACCGCTGGTTTTCAGCCTGCGTCCTGTTGATCGCTATCGCTTCGCCGGGAGACATCCTGGTCGCGGAAAATCCGCCGGAACCCGCCTTCGGCTTTCAAATCGGACACGCCGTCGAAGAGCACGTCCGATCCTCGAAGCTGGCGATTCTGCCTCTAGGGTCGGTCGAGTATCACGGTCCCAGCGGCCCGCCTCTGACCGACAGCATCATTGCGGAAGGAATCGCAGGAGAGCTGGCCGATCAGCTAAGTGCTTCGCTGCTTCCGGTCCTGCACTACACGCACTCGCCCAGTCATACCGACGTCTTTGCAGGCACGGTTTCGGTACGGCCGGAAGTGGTCACACTGCTATTGGAGGACGTTCTGCGGAGTCTGTTCACCAAAGGATTCGACAAGGTGCTGGTCTTAAACGGGCACGACGGAAACATCGGCCCGGCCCGAGGCGCCATCTCGAGGGCGACTCGCCAGATCGAGGGCTCGCAGGCGATCCTGGTCAGCTGGTGGGAGACCTTGCCCACTCCGGAGGTGGAGGCCCTGAACCTGTTCGCCTCCGGCAACGGCGGCCACGGCCACGGAGGGCCCCTGGAGCTTTCAGTGGCTGCCGTGTACGCTCCCCGGAGCGTGGAGGCTGGAAAAGGGCCGGATCTGCCGGCTCTTGAGTTTGATATCGGCTTCCCTTTTTATCTGGAGAAGAGCGACGTAACCGGGTGGCCGGGGTATTCGGGGAAATTGAGTGAAATCGACGCTTTGAAGGGTAGAAAATTGGCCGATATCGCCGTCTCGAAAATTTCGGGACTGGTAAAGCATTGGCTCGAAAACGACGACAAGCCGGGGAGCTGGTGAAGACCCTCAATCGTTGCGCCAGTCGAGGTCGAGGCGCCGGCCGACGCAGTTCGGTCCGCCGATTTCTCCTCCTTCTGTCGACGATGGCGCTGGCCCTTTCTTCAGCTTTCGTCGGCGGCGCGCCGCCCCGATTCGTCGAAGGCAGTCGGCAGGCCGGCCTGCACCAGTTCCACCTAAACGGCGGCACTGCCGAAAAACGCTACATCGTGGAGGCCATGTCCGGCGGCGTCTGCCTGATCGACTTCGACGGCGACGGTCTGCTGGACATCTTTCTGGTAAATGGGGGCGAGCTGGAAAGCTTTCAAAAGGGTGAGCCGTCGGGCTTGAGTCACGCGCTCTTTCGAAACCTTGGAAATCGGCGGTTCGAGAACGCCACCGAGCAGGCCGGAGTAGCCGGCAACGGGGCCTGGGGAATGGGCTGTTCGGTGACTGATTTCGATAACGACGGTCTGCCCGACCTTTACGTCACCGGCTATGGCGACAACATCCTGTACCGGAACCGCGGAGACGGGACCTTCAAGGACGTCACGGCGCGAGCCGGGGTCAACGATCCGCGCTGGTCGACCGGCTCGGCCTGGGCCGACTTCAACGGAAACGGCTATCTGGACCTCTACGTGGCCAATTACATCGAACTCGACCGCGGGAATCTTCCCGAGCCGGGAAGCCCCCGCTACGGCTCGATGGGCGGGGCCGTCATGGGATGCAGATACCTGGGCCTTGACGTGATGTGCGGGCCCAGAGGGCTGAAAGGGGCCGGCGACTCATTTTTCGTCAATCGGGGAGACGGCACTTTCGAAGAGAAATCCGGAGAACTGGGCATGCAGGACCCGGAAGGACTATACGGTTTGGGCGCGATCTGGTCTGATCTAAACGGCGACGCCCTGCCCGACCTTTATGTTGCGAACGACTCGGCTCCCAACCTCCTTTACGCCAACCAGGGAGACGGCGCTCTTCTGGAGATCGGATTGCTTTCGGGCGCAGCCGTCAGCGATGCAGGCGCCGAGCAGGCGGGCATGGGGGTGGCCTCCGGAGACTACATGAACGAAGGCGCCATGAGCTTGTACGTGACCCATTTTTCCGGCGAATACAACACCCTGTACCACAATGAGGGCCAGTATAACTTCAGCGATGCGACCGCCGTCCGCCGCCTGCTCCGCGATTCCCTCCCTTTCGTCGGCTGGGGCGTCGCCTTCTTCGACTTCGACAACGACGGATGGCTCGACTTGGTCGCCGCCAACGGTCACGTCTTCCCTGAGGTGGACCGTCTGCAAACGACCGAAGTCGCCGGTTACCGGCAGCGCCCCCTGTTGTTTCGAAATCTCCGGGGGAGAGGGTTCGAAGAAACGGGCCTCGCCGCCGGCCTCTCCGATGAAGCGGTGGGCCGAGGTCTGGCCGTCGGAGATCTGGATGGAGACGGACACTTGGACGTCGTCATCAGCGCGCTGGACTCCGCTCCTTTGCTCTATTGGAATTCCGGCTCGGAAAACGGATTCCTGCGCATTCAGCTGCAGGGCCGGAAGAATCGTCTGGCCATCGGGGCCCTGGTGCGAGTCCGGACCGGAGGCATCTGGCAGAGCCGGGAAGTGCAGAGCGGGGGAAGCTACCTCTCGCAGCACGAGATGACGCTGCACTTCGGAATGGGTCAGTCGCCTGCGGCAGACGAAGTCGTGATCCGCTGGCCGAACGGCGAAATCACCCGCCTGTTCGAGGTCGAAGCCAACCAGACCCTCTCGGTGCGACAGCCGGATCCTGTCGAATAAGCCCCCTGCCCGTAGGACCGGCATCCTGCCGGTCATTTCCCAATCGCCGGCTGGAAGCCGGCGCCACTCCCAGTCTCAGGTCAGCCTGTAATGGAAGCCAGTTCTTGCCGAAACCGCAGCGGAGGGCCTCAGAGCAGCCGCCGTCGACTCGGAGGAGCTGCAGACTCAAACGAAAAAACCGGGCGGCGCTCCAGCGGCGCCGCCCGGTTCTTGTACGGGAGTGAGGCGACTCCAGGTTAGAAGTTGAACTTCAATCCAAGTTGAATGACCCGCGCTTCTCTGGAGCTGTCAAACACGCCGTTGGTCTGGCCAAAGGTCCCGCTGTTGACGTTCCGGACGGGATCCGCAAACTGCGGCATGTTGAACGCGTTAAAGAACTCGGCCCGAAACTGCAGATTGGTGTGCTCGTTCATCGGCAGTTGGAAGTTCTTGAACAGCGACAGGTCGACTACGTGATGGGCCCAGCCGCTCAGAGCAGCCACGCCGCAGCTGCCGAAGGTGAACGGCGACGGCTGCGCGAACGCGGCGGTGTTGAAGAAACGTTCCACGGTCGGATCCGAGAGCACGGGATCGCCGATGCAATCGGCGCGGAAGTTCTGACTCCGGGTCCCGGTCTGGTCGCTTGCGGTGACCGTCAGCGGGGCGCCGCTGGTCGAACTCCAGATCCCGTTCATCTGCCATCCCCCGAGGATGTGGGCAACAGCACCCGTGTTGAGGTGCTGCTTGCCCACTCCTGCCGGTAGCTCCCACACCCAGTTCACCACCACTCGGTGGTTCTGGTCGAAAATGAGCCTCCCGTAGTCGGCGCCCGGATCGTGCGCGTTCTGAGGTCTCACGGCCGAGGTTCCTCCGCCCTGGGATAAATTGTCTCCCACGTTACCCAGGGCTTTGCCCCACGTGTACGCCACATTGAACGCGTGTCCGGCGCTGAACGCCTTTTTGAGCTGCAGTTGGAATGCGTTGTAGTTCGAATCGCGGTCGCTGGCCAGAAAGTCGCTCAATCGCTGCCAGTCCGGAAACGGAAACTCGACGATCCCGGCCTGCGCATCTACGATGATCCCCTGATTGAGCGGGCGCAGACCTCGGATCTTTCGAGTCACCTGTCCCACATATGCGAGATCCAGAATATAGTCCGAGCCCATCTTGAACTGAGTCGACAGGCTGTACTGCTGCGAATACGGCGCCAGTTCATTCAGCGAACGGCCGCGCAGATCGATCGCCTGGGGATCGAAGGCCCGCGAGACTTCCGGGAACGGATCTCTCAGCAGCATCCGCGGGGCCTCGTTGAAGATGACCTCGTTTCCGAGGAACTCGATCAGCTGCGGCGGATTCAAGGCCAGCACCGCCGAACTGCCGATGCGGTCCATGGCCTGATAGAAGATTCCGTAGCCGCCTTTCAGCACTGCGTTGTCAGCGAACCTCCAACTGAATCCTAACCGCGGCGCCCAGTTGTTCTTATCTGAATTGACGAGCGATCGACCGAAGATTCCCGTGGCGTTCGAGCGCTGGATGCATTCGAAGTCGCAGGGGTTGACGAAATCCAGCGGCGACGAAGTGATCAGAGCGCCGCGGCCTCCCGCCGCAGTCGGGTCGAAGTTGGACACCATATTGTCCCGCTCCTGCATCGGGGTGAAAAACTCGTATCTGACGCCGTAGTTCAGGGTCAGATCGGGGCGCACCCGCCAGGTGTCCTGAACGTAAAACATCATCCCGTCCAGGTACATGTGCGGAACCACGTCCGTGGTGGCCTGCACCTGTTGAACGTTTCCAAGCAGCAGGTTGGCCACGCCGTCGCCGGTCCAGAAGTTCGGGATGATGTACCGGCCGTTCGGCGCCATGATGTCCAAAAAGTTGTTGATGGCGCGTTTGTACTCGAAACCGAAGCGGTAGCTGTGATTCCCTCGCGTCCAGGAAATGTTGTCCATCACCTGGTACACCTGCGAAACCTGCCACTGCGGCCGCCATTCGGAAGTTCCAAGAAAGCTGTAGCCGGAGACGCGGATCGGAGGCAGCCCGAAGGCGAACGCCCCGGGCAGCCCCTCTAACCCGAAGTCCGGTCCCGCATTGCCGGGAGGGGCCACCGGAAAGGTGTCGGAAAAGACCCGGTTGAATCCGAATCGGAGATTGTTCAACAGCGTAGGCGAAAAAATGTGATTCCAGGTCAGCGAAGCCAGTTGTCCCCGCACGAAACTGTTGCCGGTGAAGCCTCCCGTCGCCAGCGGGTTCGGCAGCGGCCCCTGCTCGACGATGGTGTCCGTCTGCGTGAAGCTGTAAGTTCCGTACAGCAGATTGTTGTCGTTGAGGTTGTGGTCGATTCTGAAATCGAACGAATGCTGATCGAGCGGAATATCCGGAGCTGAAACGAAATTGAACTGACCGAGATTCGGATCCGGGTACAGCTGGGCCAGCGCGAATCCGGCCGGGTCCATACAGGGCAGGCCGTCGGTCCGAGTTGCGTTCAGATTCAGAACGTCGTTGACTTCGTCAACGCACGGTACGATGGCCGGATTGAAGGGGTTGCCCTGGTCGTCCCGGGCGATCGTGAGGTTTCGGTCGCCGGTGAAGATGCCCTGCTTCATCTGGGCGGTGGGCACCGTTCCCGTGGTGGTGGTTCCTTTGGTCGCGTCGGTCTGCTGGTAGTTGAAAAAGAAGAAGGTCCGATCCGAGACGATCGGTCCGCCGATGAGTCCGCCGAACTGATTTCTCGTTTCGTCGGCCTTGCCGATCCCGGCCCGGTTCGCAAAGAAATTGTTGGCGTTCAGAGCGTCGTTTCGATGAAACCAGTAGCCGCCTCCGTGAAACTGGTTGGCGCCGGATCGCAGTTCCGCGTTAATGAACGCTCCCTGGCTCCAACCGAACTCGGCGTCATAAGTGCGCGTCTGAATGCGAAACTCCTGCAAAGCGTCCGGCGGTGGCTGGACCGCCTGCGGGCTGCGCTCCTGAGCGTTGGTGGTAAAAGTGTTGTTGTCAACTCCGCCCAAAGCGAAATAGTTCTGCAGGGAGAAGTTTCCATCCACGTTCAGACGGGCTTCTCTCGGGTTGCTTCCCGTTCCCGGAGCCGGAACCGCGCCCGGCGTCAACAGGATCAGATCCGAATACCGTCTGCCGTCCAATGGCAGATCCACGATCCTTTTCTGCTCGATCACGGTCCCCTGCGAAGCGTCCTCCGTCTGCAGGACCGCCGCTGTGGCGGTCACCTCCACCATGTCCTGCAGTTCGCCTACCGTGAGCGTCAGGTTCACCTCAACGCGGCTCTGCACGCTGACCTGAATGTTGCGTTGGATCGCCCGCCTGAATCCGGGCATCTCAGCCTCCACCTGGTAGACGCCCGGTCGCAGGGCGGCGGCCAGGAAAACCCCCTGGTCGTTAGTCACCAGTTCCGCCGACACCCCCAGCGCCACATTCGTTACCGTGACGGTGGCGCCCGGAATGACGCCTCTCTGCTCATCCTGCACGGTGCCAACGATGGTCCCGGTGTTGATCTGCGCCAGGACCGGCTGCGCGCACAAGACGAATCCGATCGCGCAAAGCAACACCCAAAAGCTCGTCCTCAGTCTTTTTGTTCCCATGGAGTCTAAAGCCCCCTTCAGCTTTGTTTAAATTTCCCCCCGGCGCCGATCGCCCCTCTCCGGCGATTCATGCAATCGACCCGAAGATGAGTTCGACTCCGTAGATGCCCTCCGTTCGAAACGGCCTCGGCAGCGTCAAGCGTCTGCCAAAGCGCTTAGCTGTATTAAAAAGAGTCCGTTCGAGTTTGTCAATAAAAAAATCCGATTTGTGGCTCAAAAGGATCGTCAAAGATTTCTAATTGAGCCTGAAAAACCGCACGCTCCGGGAAGGGACGGCGGGCCCCGCCGGACGCCCCGGGGCCAGCTTTTGAAGCGCTCTACTTGCGCCTCGCTGAAACTCCGGCTCAGCGCGCTAACCAAGCGCCGATTTCCGATTTCGCAGATTCATTCCGCACGAGTCGCGAATCCACAACCGGTTGCGCAGGCGCACCGACTGAAGCGGCCGATCGGGCGCGGACACGCGTTCGATCAAAACCCTGGCCGCCTCCGCTCCCAGATCGTATTTCGGAAAATCGATCGTGGTCAGACGCGGCGAGAAGCAGTCCATCCACGGATAGTCGTCGCAGGTGACGATCGCGATATCGCGGGGGCAGGAAAGCTGATATTGCTGCATCGCCTTGATAAAGCCGACCGCCATCAGGTAATTGGAGACGAACACGGCTTCCGGCGCCTGCTTCAGAAGGTCGAGACCGGCGATGTAGCCCGAATTGAAGCCGTAGTCGCCGCTGGCGATCAATGATTGTCGCACCGGAATTCCGGCTTCCCGCAGCGCCTGCCGATACCCGGCCAGCCGCTCTCGCGTGGTGCTGACCGAAGACATGCCGGTAATGACGCCGATTCGCCGATAGCCCAGTCGGATCAAGTGCGCGACCCCTTCAAAGGCGGCGCCGCGATCGTCGGCCTGCACGGTGTCTCCCTTGACTCCTGCGATCCTGCGGATCAACTGCACGACCGGCGTGACGGTCGAGCGGAGTCGTTCCGCCAGCTCGTTCCGCAGCTTCCCGGGGGACTTGGTCAACAGGATGCCGTCCACTCGCTTGGAAACGAAAACGTTCAAATATTCGGCTTCCTTTTCGGGTTCGTCGTCCGTGCTGGCCACCAGGACGCTGTAGCCCAGCTCCTGGGCCTTGTCCTGCGCCCCCCGCACCACGTCGGGGAAGAACGGATTCGCGATGTTGGGAACCAGAATAGCCAGAGTTCGCGACTCCTTTTTCGCCAGGCCGCGCGCCAGCAGATTCGGCTGGTAGCCAAGCTGCTCGATGGCTTCTTCAACCCGGCGCTTCAGTCTCGGACTGACGTAGGCCGAGTCGTTGATCACCGCCGAAACGGTCGCAATGGAGACTCCGGCCGCATTCGCAACGTCGTAGATGTTTGCCATGGTTCTCTTTCCCAAAACGGCTGCCGAAATCAAACGTCTCCGATTTCGGCCTGCATTTCCATCGAAAAAAGGCTTGGGGACCTCGCTCTCCGGCAAGTTTAGCCGGGCTCCGGCTGCAGCTTTCGCAGGGACTTCAACGCCTGGTCCAGCTTTCCCGACCCGTGAACGAGCTCCCCGACCGACTGCGCGGCCGCCGCCGGGTCTTCGCTTCCCGGAAACAGAACGTTGCGCCCCACCAGCGCGCCTCGAACGTTCCCCCCCGCAGCCAGCCCTTCGCCAAACTCGGAAAGAAACGCGCGGGGGTCTCCGCGGCTCTCGCCTCCCAGCATCAGAATCGGGCAGGTGGTGGCGGCAGCCGCCACACGGAAGTCGGGCACGAAAGGAAGCTTCAGCCAGAGGTTTCGCGTCGAGCCCGTCAGAGCGGTGGCGATGGAAACGACGCGAGCCAACGCCTCCGCCTCCTTGACAACCCGGTACGACCCGCCGCGGCGCTCGACCGGGAGAGGCTCCAGAAACGCCGGGATCTCCCGCTCGCTCAGGTCGCGCAGAGCCTCCGCGCACTCGAAAATCGTGGCCGCCGAGTCAGGGCTTTCCGGATCCAGCCGAAACATCATCTTGGCGCCGTCCAAACCCATCCGTTCGATCTCGCGCGCCGCGTATCCGGTGAAGCGGTCTCTCATCTCAAACTCGGCGCCCGCCAGTCCGCCCCGATTCATGCAGGCGATCAAAAGCCTCCCGTCCAGCAATCGCGGTCGGTCGGCGGACTCGCGAAGGCGGTCAATCAGCAGGAGCTCCTCCAAGATATCGGCCGTGGCCATCACTCCATCGACGCAGGGCTTCTCCAGCACTCTCCAGATCCGCGCCAGAAACATCCTCCGGTCGGCCATCGCGAGGCCATCGCCGGGCGCCGAAATCACTCCGCGGCCAGGGTGGTCCGCGGCCAGGATCAGCAGCTTCCCGTCGGCGCCGACCAGCGGCCT
>DATKAT010000334.1:0-3704 GCA_035514675.1 Acidobacteriota bacterium
GGGCGACCGTGGCGGGTCGGATGAATCCGGCGGGATTGATCGGAGACGTGAACAGCGGCGGCTTTCTGTTCGGTCTGGCCGCGCTGGCGCTGGGCGGCATCGCGGTCGTTGAGCGCGAGCCAGCGCTGCGTGCGGCGGCACTGACCCTGATGGCAGCAAACCTGCTCGGACTGCTCTTTACGCTAACGTTGACGGCGGTGGGCGCGTTTGCTGTCTGTGCGTTGCTTTGGCTGATGCTGCATCACTGGTGGGTGTTTCGCTTCCGGCGAGTAAAGCCGAAGACGCTCGGGTATCTGTGGGGAGGGATCGCAGTCGCATTGCTGGGCGCTTTCCTTTTCGGAGGACAGGTTGGGCTGACTGATCGATTACAGAATGTCGCCCGAGAGTTGAAGGCAGGCGACTGGGATTCGGCGACCGCCGGCCGCTACTCGGTCAATCTACTCGCCTGGAAAATGATTCAGAGCCAATCCTGGCTTGGCGCCGGTTTGAATCGCTTTGAAGTCGACTTCTTCCACTTCAAAGCGGGGACCGAAGCGGGGCGGAACGTCCCCTTGATCGACCAGCCCGGAGCGTTCCGAGAGGCGCACAATGAATACCTGCAGACCTGGGTGGAGTTGGGCCTCCCTGGACTGATTTTCCTGGTGGCGCTGCTGCTGGCGCCGATCGTTCGATCAGTTCCGATGTTGAAGAATGAAGATGATCCGGCCCGATTTTACTGGCACGGAATGCTGGCGATCTCAGCGGTTTATATTGCGATCGAATGCGTCGCCTTCTTTCCGTTCCATCTCTGGGTCACTGCGGTTTTCGTGGCCCTGGTGTACGGCGGTCTTCGCCACTTGCAAAGTGGAGAGGATCAGGCCGAGCGTCGTCCGACCTGGAATCCGCTCGAGGACAAGGAGTGGGGCCGCGCCCTAGTATGCGGGGCGGCGTTACTTTTGGCCGGTTGGTTGACCTATTCAGGAGTCCAGTCGTGGCGGGCGAATCAACGGATCGGGATGGCGGTGTTTCTGGTCGAACAGGCGAATTCCGGCGGATTCGACGCCCGAAGCGCCAGAGGCTTCGCAGTTGAGGGTCTCCGCTTCCTGGACGAAGCGGAGAGGATGGCGCCTCGAATTGGTGAAATCTACAATCTGAAGGGGTCGGCTTACATGGCGCTGGGCCGGTACGACCGGGCCGCCGAGCAGTACCAGAAGGCCGCAGAGCGAATTCCCAGCCCGGAGGTGTATACGAATCTGGCAGCGGCCTGGCTGGCGCAGCAGAAAGACGAATCCGCACGCGAAGCGTTGAACCTGGCGCTTGCCTACAATCCTTCCTACCCCTTGGCCCAACAGGCGAGACAATACCTGGAGGGCCGAAACGGCACGGCCCCCTGACCCATGTTCAGAGTCGGCTTCGACTACCGCCCCGCACAGATGAAGAACTCCAGAAATCGCGGAATCGGCCGCTACACGGCCAATCTATTTCGCGCGTTGATTGCGCAATGCGACGAAGCTCAGATCCAGCTTGTGCCTTACGGTCTCCCCGATGAAGCGTGGCCTCCCGGAAACTTTCGACTGGAGTGGCGCAGTGCGCCCCTCCTGAAGAGGCCGGCTCGACTGAACTGGCTGTTGGACCGTTGGAGCCTTCCCAAACGAATTCGGGCGGATCGGATCGACCTGTTTCACGCGCTGGACCCGGTTTCCATTCCGATCGCGAAGGGCTGTCGCACCTGGGCCACCGTTCACGATGCGATCCCGTACATCTTCTGGGAGGAAACGGTTCGACGCACGCCGTGGGATTTTCGTCTGGCCTTGAACCAGGCAGTCAAACGTCTCCGACTAGCCGATCGCGTCATCACGATTTCCGAGAGCTCGAAGCGGGATCTGTGGGGACGCCTCGGCATCGAACAGGGTAGGATTTCAGTCGTTTACGGCGGTTGCGATCCCCATATCAAGCCGGTCGAACCGGAAGCGGCGCGAATCGTTCTCCAATCGCGTTACAATGTGGATTCCCCCTTTTTATTCTATGTGGGCGGAACCGATTTTCGAAAGAATCTGGGTCGCCTGGCCGCAGCGTTTGCCCGACTCCGCCGTCTGGGCTACCAGGGGAAGCTGGTTCTGGCGGGGGAGACGTTTCTCTGGGATATTCCCGAAGTCAACGGGCTGAAACAGGTGATGGACCAGGAGGAAATATCGCCTCACGTCCTGCTGCCCGGCTTCGTGCCGGATCGAGACCTCGCCGCCTTTTACGCCGCCTGCGACCTGTTCGTATTCCCCTCGCAATACGAGGGGTTCGGGCTTCCCGTATTGGAGGCCATGACCTGCGGCGCCGCGATCGCCGCCGGGAAAGTCAGCGCCATTCCGGAAGTGTGCGGAGACGCGGCTTTCTACTTCGATCCCGACTTCTCCGACAGCATGGTTGAGACGATCTGGGAAGCGCTTCGCCATCCCGAAGAAGTCGAGCGGAAAAGAACCGCAGGGCTGGAACGGGCTAAATCGTTCGCCTGGGACCGCGCGGCCCGGGAAATTTTGGCGCTGTATAGCCATGCGGCCGGAGAATCGGCGCGATGAAGGTTGGAATCGACGCGCGCAGCCTCCGCAGCGGCCCCGCCGGCGTCGCCACGTATGTTGGAAATCTTCTGCGGAGAATCGACATTCTGGACGGCATTTCAACAAGCTTTCCCAGCAACAACCTTCTATGGAACCTGCTGCGGGTTCCGCTGGAGCAGGTGCGAAGAGGCTGGGATCTGTATCATGGCCCCGGCTATACGGCGCCTCCCGTGTCTTTTCGGCCCGTCTTGCTGAGCGTGCATGATGTGTCCTATCTTTCTCGACCCGAATTCTATCCTTACAGACTGGATCCCCTTCGGAAGGCCTTCTATCTCCGGTCGATTCGAAGGGCCGATCGGATCCTCGTTCCGTCGCGGTTTACCGCGGAGGAGTTGCAGGCTGCGGTCCCCGAAGTTCGGGAAAGGGTTGCGGTGATCCCTCTGGGAGTGTCTGAGGAATTCTACCCGGACCCTCAAATGGCCCGCCAGGTTCGACGAAAATACGACCTCCCCGATCGCTTTGTGCTCCATGTGGGCGACATTCACCCGAGGAGAAACTGCGATCGGATCCTGCAAGCGAGTCGTCGACTGGGTTTGGACGTGATTTTTGTCGGAAAGCTCCTGACGCCGGGAATCTTGCCCCCAGACGAGGTGAAGATCCTGAGCGGCCTTGACGAAGCCGACCTGAGAGGCCTGTATTCTGCCGCCGCCCTGCTGGCCTGCGCTTCCGAATACGAAGGATTTGGCTTGCCGATCGTCGAGGCCATGGCCTGCGGTCTGCCGGTTGTGGCAGCGAATCGCTCCTGCATCCCGGAAGTCAGCCGGGGCGCCGCACTTCTGGTCGAACCGGAGGTCGATGCCCTGGCCCAGGGATTCGAGCGGGCGATTCGCGATGTAGAATCCTACCGCGAAGCGGGAAGAATAAGAGCACGGGAGCTTTCGTGGGAGTCAACGGCGCAACGGACTTTTCAGTGTTACCAGCAACTGATGTCGTTGCGTTCCTGAATTTCCACTGAATCGTCCCCGCGGATTTCAAGCCCCTAGTGTCCTGTGTCAGAAGTTCGTCTACAGTCGGGCGGCGCTGCATCCCGCCTGGCTGCGTTGCTCGTCGCGCACATATTCCCGCGATATGCTTGCTCCTCGCGCCTTGCCAGGCGGGCGCATCGCCGCCCTTTTT
>DATKAT010000335.1:0-2266 GCA_035514675.1 Acidobacteriota bacterium
CGTCCACGGGGCGTCGGAAGTCGTGGATCCCGTTCCATTCCAGTGGAGCGACGAAGGCTGGCGCGGCGTTTCTCTCGAAAATCTCGTTCTCTACGAACTTCACGTCGGCGCCTTTACGGCTGCCGGCACATTTAGAAGCGCTCTCGCAAAGCTCCCCTATCTTGCGAAACTTGGGGTCACCGCCGTCGAACTCATGCCCGTCGCTGAATTTCCGGGCAGCCGCAACTGGGGTTATGACGGTGTGAATCTATATGCCCCTTCCCGAAACTACGGGCGCCCCGACGATCTGCGGGCCCTGGTTGACCGAGCCCATCGGCTTGGACTCGGGGTTCTGCTGGATGTAGTCTACAACCATCCGGGGCCCGACGGTAGTTATCTTCCTGAGTTCAGTCCCTATTACTTTTCTGACCGACACGAAACCGCGTGGGGCCCGGCCTTCAATTTCGACGGCCGACACAGCGAAATGGTGCGGGAGTTTTTCATTGAGAACGCACTGCATTGGATCCACGAGTACCACATGGACGGCTTCAGGCTGGATGCCACGCATGCGATCATTGATGAGAGTCCGCGCCACGTTCTGGCCGAACTCGCCTCTCGATGTCGGAAATCAGCGCCGGATCGCAGACTCCTGTTCATCGCCGAAGACCACAGAAACTTGTCCGCCGTCCTCCAGCCGGAGCGCGAAGGCGGCTGGGGTCTGGATGCTGTCTGGGCGGACGATTTCCACCATCAGGTGCGAAAGAGGCTGGCCGGAGATCGGGAGGGTTATTTCCAGGATTTTTCCGGCTCGCCGGCCGATCTGGCGGCGACTCTCAGGCAGGGCTGGTTCTTCTGCGGAGAGTACTCACAATATCTGACGGAACATCGTGGCGACAACCCTTCCGGTCTTCCCCTGAGACGATTCGTCCATTGCCTGCAGAATCACGATCAAATCGGGAACCGGGCCTTCGGAGAACGCCTTCATCATCAGATCGACGCAGCCGCATATCGCGCGGTAACGGCGTTGCTGCTGATGGTTCCGAGCACCCCGCTTCTCTTCATGGGGCAGGAATGGGGAGCCAGTTCGCCTTTCCTGTACTTTACCGATCACGAGCCTTCGCTCGGTGAAAAGGTCACGGAAGGACGCCAGGAAGAATTCAAGAGCTTTTCCGCGTTTTCCCACCCGGAACGAAGGGAGTGCATTCCGGATCCTCAGGCGTCGGAAACCTTCGTCTCCAGCCTGCTGGACTGGGAGGAGCAGGGGGAGGAAGGGCACGCGCGCCTTTTGAACCTTTACCGCGACCTGATTCAGCTTCGAAAGGCCGAGTCGTCGTTATTTCGAGCGGAGCCGCGGTCGACAGTCGATCCGGCAAAACTCGATTCCAGGTTTCAAGCATTCGAACTCGATCCAGATACCATCGCCTTCAGGCTCGCGGATGGCATCGGCGCCAACCTGTTGGTCGTGGTCCATCTCCCGGAAGGGCGGCAGAAGAACCCGGCAACCGAGAAGAATCACGCAGTCCGTGCGGATGTCTTGGCGGACGCTCTGCATCGCACCGAGTGGGAAGTCATGTGTACCACCGAGGATGCCCCGTATGCCCCGGACCCTCGCCCTCCTGAAGTGAAGCTCACCGGAGGGGCGCCGGTTTTCCGTTTTTCGCGACCGTCGGCGGTCATCCTCAAGGCGGTAGCGCCCTGCACTTCAATCAACTAAAATGCGGCGCGCCACGGTTGAAATATTCTCTTACTCTTACGGCTCAAAGCGCTCTCCGACGGGTGGCGGAGTCGGCTTGACGAAGCGGACCGGGTCCTGCAATTGGATGGTCAAGGAACTCCCTCTGGGCAGTTCGACTTCCTCCCCTCGCTGCAGCAGGCCGATCAGCCCGCCGCCTGCCGCGCCGATGGCGGCGCCGATTCCGGCCCCCCGCAAAGTCTGGCCGCGGAACAGTCCAATGGTGGCCCCTGTAATGGCGCCGGTGACAGCCGTCTCGGCTGCGGCGCCCAACACCTCGGCGGCCTGACTGCCGGAGGCTTCGATGCGCCCCTCCTCATCGGCCGAATCAGTTCGGAACCCCTCGGCCGCCTGCACCGCAGCTCGCATCTTGCGGGTCGTTCCGTCCGGCAGGATGACCGTGTCAAATGCCAAAAGGAGTTCGGCTTTTCCCTTGATCCTTCCGGCGCCCGCCCTCTCGACGATATGACCGATGACGAAGCTGCCGACCGGAATCAGGATCTTGTCCCCGTGGGTGACCGGGACCTCGACCAGCGCGGAGAACTTGTCTCCCGG
>DATKAT010000336.1:0-4537 GCA_035514675.1 Acidobacteriota bacterium
GGAGAGCGGCGCGGATGCAAGGCGCGCGACGAAGGCCCCCGCAGTCGTACTCGTGCAGTACGTCGAGGAGGCCGAGGAGCGGCAACGCAGCAGGCGCGTCGTTATCCGTCGCCGCAGTAGAAGCAGTGTGAGAAATGCGGGCTAGCGTGAATCTTTGGAAGCGCAATAGGAGCATAAAGGGCTCGTAATCGAACGGTTTCCCCTGCAAGCTCAGGTCGGACTCATTTCTACCGCCGCCGCGTGCTACCATCAAAGCATGCAGTGGGACTCCCGTCCCGGTCAGGACCTTATTGAACAGGGCGTTGACGATTTGCGGCGGGGGCGGGAGACGATCCCCGCGCTTCTGGTCTCCATCGGCGCCCCTCGTCTCGTCCGCCTCGGAGTTCGCTTGCCCGAAGGAGTGATTCGGTCGCCGGAGAAGCGGCTTTACCGCCGCCTCTGGGAAACCGATCCGGACTCGGCCCATTCCCGCTACAACGCTCTGCTCCGCCGGCTGGTCAGTTTCGAACGGGCCCTAGAATGCGTCAGTTAGCAGACGCCCGGCGAATTCAGGGTTTCATGCGCGCTCTCGGCGCCCAGGGGACGGCTGACACGCGCGTTTACTTTACGGGAGGTGCGACGGCCGTGCTGCTGGGCTGGAGGGCCACGACGATCGACGTGGACCTGTATTTTCATCCGGAAAGCGACGCGGTTTTTCGAGCCCTTCCCGCCCTGAAGGAAAAGCTTCAGATCAATTTGGAACTGGCCTCGCCGGCCGATTTCATACCGGAACTGCCGGGCTGGCGAAAGCGCAGCGCCTTCATTGCGCGTGAAGGTAAAGTCTCCTACTTTCACTACGACTTTTACGCCCAGGCGCTCGCGAAGATCGAGCGAGGTCACGCGCAGGATGTGGGAGACGTCGGCGAGATGCTACGCAGGAATCTGGTCGACCCCGCTGAGCTCTGGCGGTTTTTCCAACGGATCGAACGGCACCTGTATCGCTATCCGGCTATCGATCCGGCATCCTTCCGCGGCGCAGTCCGGGGGGTCGTCGGAGAGCAAGCGGAGTGAATGGCGATTGGACCGATTTGACCGGGTCTGGAAATTCGGAATTTCCAGACCCGGTCAAATCGGCAAACTACCGCCAATCCGAAATGATGCGTTCGCGGTCGAAGACGCGCATGCCGAGGCGCATGACGATGACGTCCAGAACGATCAGGATGATGGCGGCCACCAGTACGAATCCAGGGCCCAAAAGAAAGAGCCCCGAAATCTGGCCGGCGATGAGAAAGACGATGGGAAGAACGATGAGTCCGCCAACCTGTTGGGCGGTCCGGGAATCCTTGACCCGGCTGGAGATGATGACGCCGGAGCCAAGGCCCAGGATGGCGATCAGAGGGGTCAGCAAACCCACCATCAACAGACTCGTCAGGTCGAATCCGTAGCGGACGACTTCGGGGCCCGCCACCGCCCAGATCAGAATCACATAGAGGGCGAAGCCCAGGTAGGTGCCGGATACGGCCATCACCACGGTTCCCAGACTCTTGCCGAACAGCAGCTCCCCGCTGGTCACCGGCGTTACCAGCACCGGTTCGATGCTTCGGCTCTGCTTTTCCCCGACAATGGAGGAAGTGGAGGATCCCAGAGCTCCGATCACGGGCAACACCAGAAAGATTATCGAAAAATGGCGCACCACCAGAACTGTGGAGCGGATCTGGTCGGGAGCTTCTTCCAATTCGGGAATCAATCGCATCAATTGCCGGATCGATTCATTCAACTGGGCATCCGACTTGGCATTGGCTGGACTGGCCTGAATTACGGCCGAAAGAGCGACCGGGAGCAGCACGAAAAACAGAATCAACCCCAGGAAGGAGTAGACAAGGCCGCGGTTGCCCAATATCTCCTTGATTTCTTTCCGAACGACGACTTCGGTTCGTTTCATGGTGTTCCTTCATTGGGACGGGGCGAAATTGCCGGGCCGCGCCCGGGCCCACCGAGTCCGCTTCCCGCTTGCGATGGAACGGCCGCATTTTCGGCTGAATCCCGGATCAACTGCAGATAAATGTCTTCCAGCGACGCGCGGTCCTCTTCCACCCAAATGACCTGGACGCCGCCTTCGACCAGTGCGGAAATCACGCGGGAGTTGTTCTTTTCCGGTTCGATCAATTCCAGCCAGAGGGTCTGCTCCTGCAGCGCGATGTTTCGAATGAATTCAAGGTTTTCGAGTTGCCGCAGCTGGGCCTCCGACACGCCGGCGGTCTGAATTCGGATTCGGTGCCCGAAAAGCTGTCGGCGGAGGTTGACCGGACTGTCCAGCGCCAGCAGCCGGGTCTGGACGACGGCGATGCGATCTGCGAGCCGCTCGGCTTCGAGCAGATTATGCGTTGTCATCAGCAGCGTTCTTCCCTGCTCTTTGAGCGCCTGCAGAAAATCGCGAACCGATTTAGCCGCAGCTGGATCCAGCCCGCTGGTCGGCTCGTCCAGAAAAATGATGTCCGGTTCGTGCAGCAGGGCCCGGGCTATTGCCAGCCGCTGCTTCATTCCCTTTGAATAGGCGGCCGTCACGTCGTTTCGTCGGTCCCACAACTCCAGTCTTCTTAAATATTTCTCGACGGCTTTCTCCGGATGCTCCAGTCCGTACAGGCGAGCGAAGTAGAGGAGGTTGTACCATGCCGTGGCTCGATCGTAGAGTCCGGGCGACTCCGTCAGCAGCCCGATTCGTTTGCGAACCTCCTGACGCTCGCTTTCCCGATCCAGCGGCTTTCCAAAGACGCGAATCGAACCTTCGCTCGGTCTCAGAAGGCAAGCCAGCATGCGCACGGTCGTGGTCTTGCCGGCGCCGTTGGGTCCAAGCAGCGCCAGAGATCCTCCGCGATCCACATCGAAGGAGATCCGGTCGACGGCCAGGTGGGTTCCGAATCGTTTGCTGACGCCGTTGACCTCGATGTATCGCTCGCTCATGCCACGCCTTTCCCAAGATTGCGAAAGACCGAATTGTACCTGACAACAGGGAGGGCTTGCGGGGCGCGCCCTTGCCAGTTGAACCACCGCTCACGACGCGAGTAGACTATGTAAAGTATTCACTTTTGCAATGAACGCTCCCGCTTCTGATCAGCCGCGCATGACCTCACCAATCCGAGTCGGAGTGCATCGATAAATGGCAACGAGGACCAAGGCAGGAAAGACGGTTTCGGCCGTGCGCCGGAAAAAGGAGATCATCGACGACCTGGGTCTCCTGCTGGGAGTTCTTCCGTCGCGAATTCGCAATCGACTCAAGGAGAAAGGGCCGGATCCGAAGGATCTGATCGAGATCGTTCTGGATCTGGGCCGACCGCCGGAGGCCCGCTTCTTCAGCGGAGTGGTTTACCTCAATGACCTGGAAGTCACCCGGGAGGATCTGGAGAAAGTCGTCAACCGGGTCGGCGATTTCACCGGTGACAATCGGGCTGGAATCGAGCGGACGCTCCACCGGATCAGCGCGATCCGGAATCGCCGCCACGAGGTCATCGGGCTGACCTGCCGGGTGGGACGCGCCATCACCGGCACCGTCGACATCATTCGCGACGTCATCGAATCCGGCAAAAGCCTCCTGCTGTTGGGACCGCCGGGAGTCGGCAAGACGACTCTGCTGCGCGAAGCCGCGCGGGTGCTGGCCGACGAGTTGGGGAAGAGGGTGGTCGTCGTGGACACTTCCAACGAGATCGCCGGAGACGGAGATGTGCCCCACCCGGCCATCGGACACGCCCGGAGGATGCAGGTTCCGACGCCGGAGCAGCAGCACAAGGTCATGATCGAGGCCGTTGAGAATCACATGCCTGAAGTGATCGTCATCGACGAGATTGGAACCGAGCAGGAAGCCGCGGCCGCTCGAACCATTGCGGAAAGAGGCGTGCAACTCGTGGCGACGGCGCATGGAATCACATTGGACAATCTGATCATCAACCCGACGCTGTCCGATCTGATCGGAGGAGTCCAGGCGGTGACGCTTTCCGATGAAGAAGCCCGCCGTCGGGGCACTCAAAAAACCGTTCTGGAGAGGAAGGCCCGTCCGACATTCGATATTCTGGTGGAGATCCAGACTCGCAACCGGCTGGCCGTCTACCCCGACATCGGTCGGGTTGTGGATCGATTTCTGACCGGCGCCCCGCTGCGGCCCGAAGCGAGGACTCGGGGCGTCGACGGCCAGGTGGAGATCGAGAGATCTCCGGCGCCTGAACCGCCTTCGGCCGCAAAGAAAATCCGCCGAAGCGATCCGCGCGAGCAGAAGCAATCTCCCCGGAATCAGGCCCGGCCCCGCCGCCGTCTTGCGCGGATCTATCCGATCGGAGTCAGCAAAACCAGGCTGGAGAGAGCGATCCGGGAATTAGGAGTGACGGCCCGGCTGGCCGATCAGCCGGTCAACGCAGACGTCATCCTGAGCCTGAAGCCCCAGCGCAAGCGTCAGCCCAAAAGACTGCAGGAAGCTCTGGACAAAGGCGTCGAGTTCTACACCGTCAAAAGCAATACCATGGGACAGATCAAGACCTTCCTGCAAACCCTCTTCGGAGTCCAGTCGCCC
>DATKAT010000337.1:0-5672 GCA_035514675.1 Acidobacteriota bacterium
CCGATGACTACGGTATCAGGGGGGAGCGGTCGATCGTAGAAGCTGGAAGCCACGGCGGCAACCAGAGGCAGGTCCACGGCCGGCTCGGAGAGATTGAGCCCGCCGGCGACGTTGACGTAGACATCGCTGCCCATCAAAGTCAGCCCGACCCGCTTCTCCAGCATGGCCAGCAGCAGCGAAACCCTATTGGGGTCCACACCGTTGGCCATTCGTCGGGCGGTGCCGAAGTGCGTCTGACTGACCAGGGCCTGCAGTTCGACCAGCACGGGGCGGGTCCCCTGGAGCGCGCACAACACGACGGAACCCGGAACGTCTTCCGAGCGTTGGGAGAGGAATAATCGGGACGGGTTTTCAACGCATTCGAGTCCTCTGCCGGTCATTTGGAAAATTCCGAGTTCGTTGGCTGGTCCGAACCGATTCTTTTCGGCGCGGATGATCTTCTGATTCTGGTGCCGGTCGCCTTCGAAATACAGGACGACGTCGACGATGTGCTCCAGGGCCTTCGGTCCGGCAAGGGCGCCATCCTTGGTGATATGCCCGATCAGAAGAACGGGAACGCCGCTTCGTTTCGAGAATTTCAGAAGGATTTGAGCGCACTCTCTGATCTGCCCGATACTGCCTGGAATTCCGTCCAGGCCTTCGGTGTACACTGTCTGGATGGAATCGACGACCAGAAAGCGGGCGGAAGCTTCTTTCAGCGACTCGAGAGCTCGTTCCAGGCAGGTGTCGACGGCCAGGATCAGATTCTTTCCGTGCAGGCCTAGCCGCTCTCCGCGAAGCCGTATCTGTTCAGGCGACTCTTCTCCGGCGATATAGACGACGCTAAGATCCCTTGCCGACAAAAGTTCCGAAATTTGCAGCAGCAGGGTTGATTTGCCGACGCCGGGCTCTCCTCCCAACAGAATCAGGGAGCCGGGGACGATTCCGCCTCCGAGCACGCGGTCGAACTCGGCATTGCCGGTGGCGATTCTTTCCAGGCGGGTTTCGCCGACGCTGCGGAAGGGGACGGCGGCGACCCGTTCCACAGCGGGTGCGGATGGGCGGGCTGAAACGAACTCTTCAACCATGGATTCCCACTGCTCGCAACCGGGACACCGCCCCAGCCATTTGGGCGAGGAAAACCCGCAGCTCTGGCAAACATAAAGGCTTCTGGCGTTTCGTCGGGCAGTCATATCGAGCGGCCAAGCAATGGTAGCACCTGCGGCAGAGCCGTGGCGGAAAAACGGACATGCGGTTTTCGCAAACCTATGCGCAATTTTGAAAAGTCCCTCTTAGCCGCAATATTTCCGCGCGACCCGGGCGCTGACGCCGGTTAAGACTTCGTATGGGATGGTGTTCAACCGGCGGGCCATCGACGCCGCCGACAGAGGGGACTCGGGTTCAGCCTCCAGCAGCGTCGCCTCCTGACCGGGAACAGCCGGCTCGTCGAAGTCGGTCACATCGACGCTGATCATGTCCATGCTGACGCGGCCCACGATCGGGGCCAGCCGGCGCCCGATCCGGACCTGGCCGAGATTGGAGAGCAGGCGGTTGTATCCGTCGGCGTATCCGACGGACAGGACCGCCACGCGGACCGGTTTGGGGGCGGTGTAGGTTCCGTCGTATCCGATGCTGCCGCCGGCCGGCACCTCCTGAACGGCTATAATCCTGGTCTTCCAAGTCAGGACGGGCCGGATTTCCTCGAAACCTGGCCCTGGCGCGATCCCATACAGAGCCAATCCGATGCGAACCATGTCGAGGTAGCTCTCAGGAAACGCCAGTCCTGCGCTATTGCAGATATGCCGGGGAAGGGCCAGGTCTGACGTCGCCTCCAAAAACCGCTGCAACTGACTGAGAGCCTCTTCGGAGGATGAGAAATGCGAACAGGAGGCCTCGATTTTTCCAGACAGTTTGGGCAAGCGTCGTTTCAAGTCCGTCCACGGGATTCCGAGGCGGTTCATACCGGTGTCGACCTTGACGTGAACGGATAACTGCCGAGGCAGGGGCCGGTCGTCGAACAGCGTGGCGCTGAGTCGATGCTGCAGGAACTCTTCCTCTTCCCCGGGCATGCAGCCCCCCAGCACCAGGATGTTGGCGGCCGGAAGGATCTTTCTCAGCAGAAGCGCTTCCTCGATCTGGCCAACAGCGAAATCGCGGACACCGGCCTGAAAGAGGGTTTCGGCTGCGGGACCCAATCCGTGCCCATAGGCGTCCGCTTTCACGACGGCCATGACGCGCGCCGGCGCGACCTTTCGGCGCGCCCACTTCAAATTGTTCTGAAGTCGAGTCCGGGAGACTTCCACCCAGGAGCGAATCATTCGTCAACGGACGCCAGGTTCTCGAAGCGGGTCCACTGATGGATGAATGCCAGCTGGATGCGACCTGTCGGCCCATTTCTCTGCTTGCCAATAATAATCTCGGCAACTCCGGACTCTTCGACGTCCTCGTCCCGGCTGTACAAGTCGGGGCGGTAAATGAAAAGGACCACGTCGGCGTCTTGCTCGATCGAGCCCGATTCCCGCAGGTCCGATAGGCGAGGTTCGTGATCTCCCTTTCTCTGCTCCGGCGCCCGGCTCAGCTGGGACAGAGCCAGCACCGGAATATTCAACTCCTTGGCCAGGCTCTTCAGAGACCTGCTAATGGCGGAGATCTCCTGCTGCCTGTTCTCCGCCATGCGCCGGCCGACGCCCAGTCCGCTCATCAGCTGCATGTAATCGATCACCAGCAGATCCAATCCGTGTTCGGCCTTCAGGCGCCGCGCTTTGGAACGCATTTCCAGAATCGTGATTCCGGGCGTGTCATCGATGAAGATTCGAGCCTGCGCCAGCTTGCCCATGGCCTGCCCGATCTGCTGCCAGTCTTCCTTGGAAAGGAAGCCGGTGCGAACGCGGTGGCCGTCGACGCGGGCTTCTCCGCAGAGCAGCCTTCGGACCAGCTGCTCAGCCGACATTTCCAGACTGAAAATGCCGACCGATTTGTTTTCGCGAACCGAAGCGTGCTGGGCAATGTTCAGCGCCAGGCTGGTTTTCCCCATCCCCGGTCGTGCCGCAAGGATCACCAGGTCCGCCGGCTGCAATCCTGAGGTCAGTCTGTCCAGATCCAGGAATCCGGTGGGAACGCCGGTGACCATCTCCTTGCGTTCATAGAGAAACTCGATCTGCTTGTAGGTCTTGGCGAGCAGATCCTGCAGGTTCTCGAATCCGCTTTTTACCCGCTCCTGGCTGATTTCAAAAATGACCCGCTCCGCTTGCTCCAGTATGTCGGAAGGATCGTCCTCGTCGGAAAAACTGCGGGTCAGGATCCAGTGGGAGGAACGGATCAATTTTCTGAGGAGAGACTTCTCCTTCACGATTCTGGCATGTTCCAGAAGGTTGCCCACCCGCGGGACTCCGTCCAACAGCGAAGCGATGTAGCCGACTCCTCCGACGCCTTCCAGCTTGTTTTCCTTTTTCAGCTCCTCTCTGAGCGTCAGCGCGTCGATGGCTGCCGAACGGGCGGAAAGCTTTTCCATCTGCTGAAAAAGCGAACGATGCGGCTCCAGGTAAAAGTCCTCCTCGGTCAGCAGCTCGGCGGCCTGGTCGTACAGTTCGTTTTCCAGCAGGATCGCGCCTAAGACGGCTCGCTCGGCATCCGGGCTGTGCGGAAGGGATTTGTCCAGGGTGACGTCGGTGGCCATTCAGGCCCTTCATTATAGCCCGCATTCGAGGCATGTTGAAGCCCTTAGCCCGCATGTTTCACCCGCCTCCTACTACGGCGCCGGACCCGTGTGAAACATGCGGGTTGGAAGAGATCTGCAAGCAGGAGCCTGCGGCTGAAGTGCGAATCCTGCGCCCATGCGCTTCTTCGATGCTTTTAGGGAGGGGGGCCTATTCCTGTGGTTTTTCCATCTCCGGCTCCTCCGGAAGAGCCGTTTCGGATTCCTGAGATTCCGCAGACTGGCTCGATTCTTCGGGCGGGGACGTAGCCGGAGCTTCTTCCGGGACGGCTTCGGCCGGCGGCGCTGCGGCGACTGCCCCTTTGGGAACGGCGCCGAGTTGATCGGCCCCTGTCCTTTGCTGGATTTCCTGAACCTTCACATGAAGGTCGTGGATGACGCGGTCGCTGTCCTGCCCGCGATCCATGACCTTGGCGATCGGCTTGTCCATTTCCGGCAAAACGGAGAGAATGAAGCGGGCCTCTACCTGGCTGTGGGGTCTGGCCTCGATCGTGTAATTGCCGATGGCCTTGATTGGCTGCTCCAGCAGGACCTTCCGACGATCCAGCGAGAAGCCCTTCTGCTGAAGCGTCTCTACGACGTCTTTTGTGGTGACGGAACCGAACAGGATGCCCCCTTCGCCTGCCTTCCGGCTGATCAAAACATGGACCAGCCCCAATTCGCGGGCCATGATTTCCGCATCTTCCTTGTGCTTGGACTCCTTCTTGGCGAGGGAGACCTTCTGGTCCTCGATCGACCTCAAGTTCGCTGCAGTGGCCGGAACGGCCAGCTTCATGGGGATCAAATAGTTTCGCCCATAACCGTTTGAGACGTTGATGACTTGTCCTCGCTGTCCCAACTCAAACACATCGTCAATGAGAATGACTTTCATCAATCAAAGCCCTCTATTTTCAACCGGGTTCTGCCGCTTCAGCGTTCCACAAAGGGAAGTATGGCGAGGTGACGAGCCCTCTTAATCGCGGTCGTGATCTTTCGCTGGCAGGAGGCGCAGGTTCCGGTGATTCGTCTGGGAATGATCTTGCCGTTTTCATTAATGAACTGTCCCAGAAAGCGTCCATCCTTATAATCCAGATGAACCTTTCCGGCGCACAACTTACAGAATCTTCGTCTTCGGCTCATTCCGCTCACTCCTTTTCCGCCAAGGCTTCTCGGGTGTCTTCCGCCCGTTTTCTGGCCCGGCGCTTCTGTCGAACCTCGCGCTTGAGGGCCAGTTTCTGGTTGCGTTTCTCATCGAGATCGACCCGAACGGAGAGGAACCGAATGACGGTCTCGGTGACTTTGAACCGCCGTTCCAATTCGGCGACGGCTGCTCCTTGAGGCTCTTCCAGCGTCACGATGGTGTAGTAACCGTCGTTGTGCTTGTTGATCGGGTAAGCGAGGCGCCTTTTCCCCCACTTGTCCACTTCCTTGACGTCGGCCCCCTTGTCCTTCGCGGATTTGAGGAAGGATTCGGCCTGCTGGTCGACCTCCTCTTCCGTGAGCGTGGGAGCGAGAACGAATACTACTTCGTATCGTCTCATGGTCTGGTTCTCCTTGCTATGAAAACAGTTAGTCTATCATTGATCGGCCGTCCTCAGCGATAAGCCGCCCGGCGTTGGCTTCCAGATCCCCCCTAGCCCGCATTTCTCACACGCCTCCTACTGCGGCGGAGCCGTGTGAGAAACACGGGCTAGCCGCTGCCAGTGGACTGAGTCGAGCCGAAAAAGCACCTTAACCCGGATCTTGCACGCAGATCCCGCTGCGGCGGACCCGCGTGCAAGATCCGGGTTAAATCAGGAGTGGGGCAACCACCAGCGCCACGATCGACATCAGTTTGATCAGGATGTTCATAGAGGGACCGCTGGTGTCCTTGAAGGGATCTCCCACCGTGTCGCCCACCACGGCGGCCTTATGAGCGTCGGAGCCTTTGCCGCCGAGGTTGCCCGCTTCGATGTATTTTTTCGCGTTGTCCCAGGCGCCCCCGGAATTGGCCATAAAC
>DATKAT010000338.1:0-7652 GCA_035514675.1 Acidobacteriota bacterium
CTCGCCATCGACCGGGTCGCCCACTACACGAAATTGCGCGGGATCTACGCGTGAAGTGGTTTCAGGTTTCAAGGTCAAAGTTCCGAGTTCCGAGTTCAAAGTTAGGAGTTTCACCTTTCTTCGCAAGAAATAACGGATCAAACTGTGTTGAACAGAAAAAGGGCCGTCGCCTATGCCACCCGCTGATCTCGGCAGCACAATTGTCGGAGCGACGCGCTCGCTTCGGGCGCGTTGATTTGGCGCAAACCGCCCTTTTGAACTCACGAAGCGCATGCTTAACCCGCATTTCTCCTACGCCTCCGGCGCCGCAGTAGGAGGCGTGTGAGAAATGCGGGTTAACATCTTCCTTCAACGGGCCCCGATGCGGGCCCGTCGCTCCAACATCCGGCGGCAAACCCGTTTCGCTTGCGGAGGGGCAGCGCCAGCGCAGAAAAGTACAGGCAGAACCGGTCAAATTCCTGGAACTTGAAACTCGGAACTCGGAACTTTGAACTCGGAACCTGAAGCTCCCCCTCAACCGCTCGATCGAAGGAAAGTGGATTCAACATAATCGCGCACTCGTTCCGGCAGGTTCCCTGCTTTCTGATTTTCTTCGATAAAGCGAACGATGGCGGAACCCACCACCGCGCCTTCGGCATAGCGCCATACCGCTCTAACATCCTCTGCCGAGCGGATCCCGAACCCGACGGCCACGGGCTGATCGGTAAAGCGTCGGATGCGCCGGACCGTTTCCGGGACGGTCGTTTCAATCTCGGTCGGGTTTCCGGTGACGCCGGTCCGCGCCACCAGATAAATGAACCCGGTGGTTGCCGAACAAATGCGTTCAATGCGCTCGTCGGAAGACGTGGGAGCCACCAGGAAAATCTTTTCCAGGCTCCGGATGCCGGCGGGAAGCGCTTCAGGCGTGAGATCGGATATTAGAATTCCATTCAATCCGGCCTTCGAAGCGGCTTCATCCAGACGATCAAGCCCATATTGGAGGATCGGGTTCAGGTAGGTCATGAAAACCAACCCGACCTCCGATTTCCGTCGAACTTCCCGCACCATCTCGATGTAGTCGTCCATGCGATAGCGGTGTCGCAGAGCTGCATGGGAGGAAGCCTGAATTACGGGACCGTCGGCGATGGGATCGGAAAACGGGATGCCGATTTCGATAATCTGGCACCCGGAATCGGCCAGGGCCAGAATGATTTCCCGGGTGCTTTCCAGATCCGGATGCCCCGCCGTCACAAACGGTATGAAGCATTTTTGGAACCGGGCGAAAATCTCATTCAATTGCATTGATTTCAACCGTTCTAGCGGCGACAAGCGCGAACATCGCGCCGCGTCCGCCGTTTCGGGGGGCTCTCTCCAGCGCGGCGACCGGGAATTTCCGAGCACTGACTCATAAGACGATCAACCGTCGTGCCTCCTGCACATCTTTGTCGCCGCGGCCCGAAAGGTTAACGATGGCCAGTTGAAAGTCCAGTTCCTCGCGTAAGCGCCTTAAACAGGCGACGGCATGCGCCGACTCCAATGCCGGTATGATCCCTTCCAGCCTGCTGAGCAACTGAAAGGCCTCCAGGGCTTCAGCGTCGTCAACCGAGGTGTAGGCGACGCGGCCAGATTCCTTCAGCGCCGCGTGCTCCGGCCCGACGCTCGGGTAATCCAGGCCGGCGGAGACGCTGTGCGTAGGGGCGATCTGTCCCAATTCATCCTGCAGGACATAGCTGTACGTTCCATGCAGGACTCCCGGTCTACCGCCCCCAAAGCGGGCGGCGTGCTCACCCAGAGCGGCGCCTTTGCCCCCCGCTTCCACACCGACCATGCGGACGTCCGGATCCTCCAGAAACTCAAAAAACAGGCCGATCGAATTGCTCCCGCCCCCAACGCAAGCCACCAGCAGATCCGGCAGCCGACCTTCAAGCTCCAGCATCTGTCGTCGGGCTTCTCGCCCAATGACCGATTGAAAATTACGAACCATTTTTGGATAAGGGTGGGGACCCAGGACCGAGCCCAGCAGGTAGTGGGTGTTTTCCACATTGGTGACCCAATCCCGCATCGCTTCGTTGATGGCGTCCTTCAGGGTGCGGCTTCCGGAGTCCACGCGGCTGACGCGAGCGCCCAGAAGCTCCATCCGAAAGACGTTCAGCTCCTGCCGTCGCGCGTCCTCAACGCCTATGTATATCTCGCACTCAAGTCCCAGGAGGGCGCACACGGTGGCGGTCGCCACGCCGTGCTGTCCCGCCCCCGTCTCGGCAATGATCCGCGTTTTTCCCATGCGTCGGGCCAGCAGGGCCTGTCCCAGCGCATTGTTGATCTTGTGGGCGCCGGTGTGGCACAGGTCTTCTCGCTTCAAATAGACTTTCGCATCCAGTCGTTCCGAAAGGCGGCCTGCCAGAAAAAGCGGAGTCGGCCTGCCGACGTAGGATCGCAGAAGCGACTCGAATTCCTCGTGAAATTCGGGATCCGTCCAAGCCTGCTCGAAGGCTCGGGCCAGATCTTCAACCGGGGTCATCAGCGTCTCAGGGACGAAACAACCGCCGTACCTGCCGAACAAGCCTCGATCGCCTGAGTTATTTGACATATGGTTCCTTCACCTTCCCCGACTGCGAATGGATAACGGTTCATTCGGCTGGATCATTTCCACCCGACTTGTCGACGTCGCAGGGACGCCAGGCCGCGTCGGACCTCCCTGATGAATCGCTTCATCTTTTCGGCGTCTTTTCGCCCCGGCGCCTCCTCGACGCCCGAACAGACGTCGACCCCCGTGGGACGCAGCCGCTCCACGGCCTCTCGCACGTTTTTCGCGTGCAGCCCGCCCGAGAGGATTACAGGACGGTTCAATTTCTCCACCTGCTCCCAGTCCGCGGTCTGGCCCCGGCCCCATGAAACGTCGATAAGGATTTCACGCCCGGGAAAGTCGCCGGCATCCCTTGGAGAAACAGCGACCCAGATTCGCAGAGGCGTGGCTGGAAGCTGGCTCGGCCGGCGGACTCCATGAACTTGCAGCACGTTGAAACCAAGTGAATGACACTTCTCCGCAAGCGCCTCCGAAGGGGACACGCAAACGGCCACCTTCAAAACGGTAGCGGGGATCCTCTGCAGAATCGATTCCGCGGCCTCAAACGAGACGAAGCGGGGGCTCTTCGGGTAGAAGTTGACTCCGATCGCATTGGCCCCCAGTCGCACCGCCTGCGCTGCGTCCTCCGGGGTCGTGACGCCGCAAATCTTCAGAATGGCTTCGCCCCTGCCGCCATCGGCTCGAGGCGTCTTCAGACCGCTTTGATTATTCACCGCCCCGCCTCTTCCGCTGATCGACATCGATCGAATTTCGAATCTTCATCTCGACCCGTCAGAATACAGAGCCGCGCAAATGGGCCCTTGGACGAAACGCAAAGGTCATCGCGCGGCGGCGTCAACTCCCAACCGCATCCCCCCGCTTGGCAGCCGCTCGCAGGAGTTCGCTCAGCCTGCGTCCCGGAGAGGCCGAATTCATCAATATCGTGCCTAGCAGAAAGGCGCAGAAGCCTGCGTCACGAAGTTCGCCAAGTTGAGAAGGTTCGGAGATGCCGCTTTCCGCCACCAGCAGATATCCCGACTCGCCTTCCATTCGTCGAGCCATGTCGAATGATGTCCGGAGATCCACTTCAAATGAACGCAGATTTCGGTTATTGACGCCAATAATGGAGGCCCCGGACTCAATGGCGGCGTCCAGTTCGAAAAGATCGTGCACCTCGACAAGAGCGTCCATTCCGAGTTCCTCCCCGTGGCCGCGAAGAGAGCTTAATTCGTCAGCGCTGAGACAGGCTGCGATCAGCAAGAATGCCGAAGCCCCAAAGCTGCGGGCTTCATCGACTTGAACCGGGTCCAGGATGAAATCTTTCCGAAGCAGCGGCGTCTGAGAGAACGCTTCTTCCGTGAGCCCCGCACCTTCCGCCGTATGCGCTCCTGGGATTTCGTCGAGCCGGGCGCGCACTCTTCGCAGATGCTCCAGACTCCCGTGGAAGTGCTTTGCGTCGGTCAACACGGAGATGGCGGCAGCTCCGGCGCGGACGTAGCTCTCGGCGATCTCTTCCGGCGGATCCTGGCAAAGGAATGGCCCGTGGCTGGGGCTTTGGTACTTGATTTCAGCAATCACGTTGCAGTCATCGCGGCTGATCGCGCCTCGAAAAGAAGGAGCTTCTTCAGTCAACAACTGGCCGACGGGAGGGGATTCGCGATTCTTCTTCCGTTCGGCAAGTTCGCGTCGCTTGTCGGCAATAATTCTGGTTAGCATTTTCGGTTCCAGCTCATCGGGATCCGACTCCATGGATGGAGGAAAGTTTCAAGTTCCGAGTTCCGAGTTCCGAGTTTCAAGTTCCAAGTTCCAAGTTTCAGGTTTTACGAAAGACAACGACTGGGTCAGTCATAACCGGGACGCTTGGCGGCGTTCAGCGACTTTGGCAAGAATTTCTCAGTCGGTCGCATCTGGAGCCCCGTATATTTCCGAGAGTTGCCGCAATTTTTTCAATGCCGCGCCGCTGTCAATCGACTGATGCGCTCGTTCCATCGCCGCTGAAAAGTTTTTTTCCCCCGCGACGTGCAGGGCCCCAGCGGCATTGAGAGCCACTACTTCTCGGCCCGGACCCTGGATCTTGCCTTCCAGAATTCCGAGAATCAGGCGCGCATTCTCTTGCGGAGTTCCTCCCTTGGGGATCCCAAGTTTCGTTTCGATCGGCTTGAATCGGAAGTTTGTGACGGCGCCATTTGCGACTTCCGCGATCTGCGTCCGGGCGGAAATCGAAAGCTCATCCAACCCGTCCTCGCTGTGGACGATCCAGGCCCTGCGACATCCCAGATGGCAAAGCGCAGCCGCCAGCCGGTTTGTCAATTCCGGTTCATAGACGCCAATAAGCTGAAAGGGGGTGCCGGCCGGATTCGTCAGCGGCCCCAGGAGATTGAAGATGGTGCGCCTTTTGAGCTGACGGCGAATGCCCGCGACCCTCTTCATTGCAGGGTGGAAGCCGGGAGCGAACATAAAGCAGATCCCGATCTCAGCCAGCGAGCGTTCAACGGTCTTTTGTGAAACCTCGACTGGAACTCCCAGATGCTCCAGGACGTCGGCGCTTCCCGATCGGGATGTAATCGCCCGGTTCCCATGCTTGGCCACGGGAATGCCTGCTCCGGAAACGACAAATGTCGCAGCCGTCGAAATATTGAAGGTGTCGCCGCCGCCGCCGGTACCGGCGGTGTCGATGCTGATCGGGTGAGGATTTGCGATCCGGCGGGCGTGCCGGCGCATGACCCGCGCGAAGCCCGCGATTTCGTGAGGCGTCTCCCCTTTTTCGGAAAGCGAAACGAGCAGACGAGTGATGTCTTCGTTTGAAACGTCTTCGTTCAGGATGACGTTCAATGCCTGTTCGGCCTCTTCGAGCGTCAAATCCTGAAAGCTTTCGGCTTTCTCTATAAACGGTCGCAACATAAGAAGTTCTTCAGCAGGGCCTTGCCGTCTCTGGTCAAAATCGACTCCGGATGAAACTGAACTCCAAAGACCGGATGCTCGCAATGCCGCAGACCCATGATAATCCCGCAATCAGTCCAGGCATTCACCTGCAGACAGTCCGGAAGCGTTTCCCGTTCCACAATCAACGAATGATACCGGGTCGCTTCAAAGGGACTGGGAAGGCCCGAAAATATCGTATCCGACTCGTGAAAGATCAGGGAAGTCTTTCCGTGCATTAAGGCAGGCGCCCCGATGACTCGTCCGCCAAATGCCTCGCCGATGGCCTGATGCCCCAGACAGACCCCCAGGATCGGGGTGCTGCCGGCTTCCCGTATGATTACCGGAATCGAGATGCCGGCGCTTTCCGGGATCCCCGGACCCGGAGAAATAACGATGCGATCCGGCGCAAGGTCCCGGATCTCGTCGAGTTCGACCTGATCGTTTCGAAATACCGTCAAATCGGCGCCCAGTTCCCCCAGATACTGGACCAAGTTGTAGGTGAAGCTATCGTAGTTATCGATAACGATGACGCGCATGGCTGTTCGCAATTCGCTCCTGGTGCTTCGTTCGCTCCTTTCGAAAGGTTGTCTTCTCAGATGTCGCCGGCCATTTCTAGCGCTTTCAGCAAGACCTGAGCTTTATTATGGCACTCTTGGTTCTCCAGGTTCGGCACCGAATCGGCAACAATCCCGGCGCCAGCTTGGAAAATAGCCTTTCCTTCCTGCAGGACCATCGTCCGAATGGCGATGCAGGTGTCCAGATTTCCGGATTCGTCGAGATATCCGATGGCCCCTGAATAAATGCCTCGGGGGCAAGGCTCCAGTTCGCTGATGATCTCCATGGCCCGCACTTTTGGGGCGCCCGTCACCGTGCCGGCAGGAAACGCCGCCTGCAGCGCGTCGAAGCGGTCCAGCTCCGGCCGCAGCCGGCCTCGAAGCGAGCTGACCAAGTGCATGACGTGGGAGTATTTTTCAACAAACATCAAATCCTCGACCTTGACTTCTCCATACTGACTGACTCGCCCCAGATCGTTTCGCCCCAGATCGACCAGCATCAGGTGCTCGGCTCGTTCCTTCGGATCCGCAAGAAGCTCCTCTTCCAAGAGCCGGTCCTCCCGGGCGTTCGCTCCTCTGTGACGGGTTCCGGCGATCGGCCTGTACTCCAGCTCTCGATCGTGGACGCGAATGAGCATCTCGGGAGAAGCGCCGGCCACCGCCGCATCCCCCCGCTTCAGAAAGAACATATAGGGAGACGGGTTGATGTAACGCAACGCCCGGTACGCGTTGAACGGATTTCCTTCGTAATCGACTTCAAACCGCTGCGACAGCACAACCTGAAAGATGTCTCCTGCGCGAACATACTCCTTGGCCCGGGAAACCGCCGACTCGAATTCGCCCGGCTTGAAATTGAAACGGGGGCTGAGCGGCGGGCCGTTCGTTCCGGAGGGCGCGGCTCTTCCTGCAGACGACGGAGGCTCCCGCCGAAGCAGGCTCTCCAGCTCATTTACGCGCGCTGTACCCTCCCGGGACATGATCACGATCCGATGGAGAACATGATCGAAAGCCAGAATCGTGGAGTAAAAGTCCACCTCCACAGGGGGCGGCAATGACCCTTCTGAAAGGGGCAGCCGCTCGAATTCATGCACCATCTCATAGGCGAACGAGCCCACGGCTCCGCCCGTAAACGGAGGGAGATCCGGATGCGGCTCGCGGTCCGCTGGAAAGCTCTCGCGGAAATCGTGGAAGCTTCCCCGAAACGTGCGGCCTGGGTCGACTCCGATAAACGAATAGCGGCCCACCTTTTCGCCACCCTCGACTGACTCGAGCAGAAAACTTCGCGGAGAGTCGCCGGCGACCCGCAGGTAGGCTGAGACGGGAGTCAGGAGGTCTGCTAATACGGCTTTTGAGTGAATCGTCATCCGAAGCTGGTTTCAGGTTTCAAGTTTCAGGAGAATCCCCGGTATTTCCACATAATTCTACGCCCCAATAAGAAAAGGCCGTGGAGAACCTCCACGGCCTTTTCGACTGAACCTTTGAGTTTTGGCTGTTCACATGAGACCGACAGTTCTCCGGCGAGGGCGTTGCCTTAGCTGAGCCGCCAGTGCCAGAGAGAACTGTTGATCTTCATGCCTATCTTCCGGCAACAAGTCTAGCACGAGGTTGTAATCAGGCGCAACGAGTTTTTTTGG
>DATKAT010000339.1:0-4419 GCA_035514675.1 Acidobacteriota bacterium
GCTGCCTTCCTGACCGAAAATTCCAACGGCGGCGGAGGCGGCGACGATGTTGTGGATGGCGATCATGTTTCCGGCGGCCGCCCCCACGGCTTGAAGGGCCACGATCCACACCCCTGAAAGGGCCAGTCGCTCCGCCACCCCGTGCTGAAACAGGCTGAACATCAGGTTGCTGACCGTGTTGCTGCCGGCGATGAAGGCGCCGAGCGCCCCGATGGCCGGCGCGAAAAGGGGCCAGATGCTCCCTACGTTGCCCGCAATCCAATCGGCAAGCGCGATGGGCATGCCGGGAACGTCCATTTCATTCATTCCGGAGTTGATGTAGACGCGAACCATCGGGATGGTGAAGGCCAGAACGAACGCAGGACCGAGCAGGATTCTGCCCGATTCGGAGAAGGCTCGACCGAGTTGACGGCCGCTCATCCGGTGCAGAAAGAAGGCTGCGAATACGACCAGCAGCAGAATCGTGCCAGGCAGGTACAGCGGAGTGGTGGACGCTCCAACTTCGGTTCCCAGGATTTCGGAAAGCCGGATTTCGAACGAGCGGCGCAGAAAGCCCCCCAGGGGCAACTGGGGAAGGCGGGCGGCCGCCAGCAGGAGGCCCAGCAGGACGTAAGGCAGCCAGGCCAGCCAGATCGGCATCGGCCGGCCGGCTTCCGGCCCGTCTTCCTTCCAGCGAAGCTTGCCGGACCAGTCGTCGGGCCAGGTTTCGGAATCGGGAAAGTCCCAGCGGTCCTTTGGCGTCAGGAAATTGAAGCGTGCGGCGGTCGACACGACGGCAAGCCCGATCAGTCCTCCCATCAGCGACGGGAACTCCGGGCCGAGAAAGACTCCCGTCAAGGTGTAGGGGACGGTGAAGGCCAGGCCCCCCAGCAGGGCGAACGGAAAGATCGACAGCCCTTCGGTCCAGGAGCGGTTCCGGCCGAAGAATCGAGTCATCATCACGACCATCAGCAGGGGCATCAAGGTTCCCGTCAGCCCGTGAATGACCGCCGCGCCGGCAGCGATCGTCTGCCGATACGCGGCGAAATCCGATCCGACGGCGGCCAGTCGGGCGGTCAGGTCCGGATTTTCCAGACCCGCGGTGACTCCGATCAGAATGGGCGTGCCCACCGCGCCGAAGGTCACCGGAGTGCTCTGGATCATCAGTCCGATCATGACCGCCGCCAGAGCCGGAAAGCCCAGCGCCACCAGGAGGGGACCGGCTATGGCCGCAGGCGTCCCGAACCCGGAGGCGCCTTCGATAAAGGAGCCGAACAGCCACGCGATCAGGATCAACTGCACGCGGCGGTCGACCGAGATCCGGCGGAATGCCGAGCGAATCGAAGAAACCGCCCCTGAGTGGCGCAGGGCGCTGAGAAGCAGGATGGCGCCGAAGATGATGTAGAGAATCTCAAACGTGATGACCAATCCCTGAATCGAGGAGGCGGCTACCACGCGCCAATGCATGCGCCAGGCCAGCAGTCCGATACCGGCGGTGGCGACGTAAACCAGCGGCATGGCGCGACGCGCCGGCCAGCGTAGACCGACCAGCAGATATGCCGCAAGGGCGATCGGCAAAACGGCCAGAAGCGCCTGTATCCCCGGTGCGAACATGAGCCGATCCTACCACGGTAATGCCGGCCTCCCGGCTTCGAGGGAAGCCGTTCTCCCAAAATGCAATTTTCCAGGCCCGGTCGCGTTTGTTGCGTTTTTGAGACCACGGGTTTCGCCGGCGCTTCGGTCCACTCGAGCGAATCGGTTAAGATAGAACGATCATGCGGCTGGTCCTGATCCCGATCGTTCTGTTGACGGCATGCGGCTTCCCGGGCGCCTCGCCCAGCGAAGACAAGGCGCGGGCCGACGGCGTCGATGCGGTGCTGGCGACGGTTAACGGACAGGATCTCACTCGCGCGGAGTTCGATCGCTTCGTGGAATCGATGAGGGAAAGCTTTCCCGAAAGAGCGGCGCTTGCGCTGGAGCAGCAGCTGTTTGTTGAGTTTGTGCTGCGGCGCCTGCTGCTGCAGGAAGCTGATCGGAAACTCATCCAACTGGGCGAGGAGGAATTCGCCCGCTATCGGGACGAGTGGATTCCCGAAGGGGGCGCGGATTTCCCGGAATTGGAACAGGAGCTTCGCGAATTTCTCCGAATCCAGAAGCTCATCGTCCAGAACGTGCGCTCCGAGGTGCAGGTTTCACTCCAGGACTTGCTGAATGAATACGATCGGAACATCGAGTCGTTTATGGTCGAGGACATGGTGTGGGTGCTGGAAATACGAGTGCCCTCGCGGGAAGAAGCCGAGGAGCTTCGAGCGGGGCTGGTGGACGCCGATGCCCGAGCCTTTCAGGAGGCGGCGCGGCGATTTTCCCACGGAGCAACCGCCGAGCAGGGCGGGGCGTTGGGAAGCTTTCAGAGGGGCGATCTGCCTGAAGACTTCGAGAAGCACATCTTCGCCATCAAGGCCGGACAGATCGGCGAAATCTTTCAGTCTTCCCAGGGATACCACCTGTTTTTGGTGGAGGAATGGATCCCGCGTCACCCGCAAAGGTTTTATGAGGTCCAGTCGGAGTTGTTCGGACGCCTGGCCTCCGAGCAGGAACGGGAGGCGGTCAGCAGTTTTTTGAAACGTCTGTGGCAGGATGCGTCTATAGACGTAAAGCAACCGGGATGGAAGGTTGAGATGGAGTGAATGCGGCGGCTCGGGGCCCTTCGACGCTTCAATGTTAAGGAGATCAGTGAAAATGAAGGGAAAAAGCAACTTCAGCCCCCTGCTTGTGGGGTTGCTGGCGGCGCTGCTGCCGGCGATCAACTCGACGTTCGCCCAACAAGACGAACCGAAGGTCCTGGACGAAATCGTGGCCAAAGTCAACAGCGAGATCATCACCAGAACCGATTTGGAGAAGGCCATCGGATCGCTCAGGGCCAGCGTGGCCTCTCAGCATTCCGACGACCCCGAGGTCCAGGAACGCGAGTTTCACGCCCAAAGGAAAGCTCTGTTGAAGAACATGATTCAGAACAAACTGCTGCTGCAGAGGGCCGAAGATATGGGCGTGGCCGCAAATATCGAGGTCGACGTGGCCGCCTTTCTCGAGGAGCTTCGCAAGGATGTAGGCACACCCAGTATGGAGGTGCTGGATCAGGTCTTAAGGCAGCACGGCACGACGCTGGCGGATTATCGTCAGAACGTCAGGGAGAAGTTGATCATCGACACGCTGTTCCAGCGGGAGGTCTATTCCAAGCAGACCCTCTTAAGCAGGGAGGTGGAGGCTTTTTACGAGGAAAATCTGGAACAGTTCCGGCTGCCCGCCGAGGTGGAGCTGGCTGAAATTCTGTTTTTAACGGAAGGGAAGGACCGCGCACAGGTCCGGGAAATAGCGATTGAATGCCTCGCTGCACTGGAACGAGGCGATTCTTTTGAAGAGCAGGCCCGCGAGTATTCAAATGGGCCTAGCGCCGCCAACGGGGGCGGGATTGGAACCTTTACAAAGGGCTCGATGAACGAAATGCTCGAGGAAGCGGCATTCAGCTTGGAGCCCGGCCAGACCAGCGGCATATTGGAAATGGACTACGGTTTTCAGATTATCAAGGTGCTCAACCGGGAAGATTCAAAAGTGCTGCCCCTGGACGATGTTCGACCGCAAATCTCCGAAGTCCTGTACCGAAGAAAGGCTCAGCCGGTGCTGCAGCAGTTTCTAAAGGAGTTGATCGAGCAGAGCTACATCTACATCGCGCCCAAGTACGAACGAGAGTTCGACGTGGCAGACCTGAGCAGCTAGCCCGCATTTCTCACATTGCTTCTACTGCGTCGACGGATAACGACGCGCCTGCTGCGTTGCCGCTCCTCGACCTCCTCGACGTACTGCACGAGTACGACTGCGAGGGCCTTCGTCGCGCGCCTTGCATCCACGCCGCTCTCCGACGCTTCGCGACGGAGCCGCGTGCAAAATCCGAGCGAGCCGGTCGGGGGCGACAGCAGCCTCGCTGTTACAGCAGAACGACGTCCTCCTCACGGACAGGGGGCCTGGCGGCCTCTTCCGTTCGATCCGTATCGCTTGGAGGCTTCCCACGCGCCCCGTTTCTTCGCGCCCGCTGCAAGAAGGCGCGGAGATTGCTGGCGTCGCCGCGGAAGTAATCATCTGAAAACTCTTGAATCGCCCGTTTGAGCACCGACTTCTTCTCAACCTGTGGGCGATAGAAAAACGCCTTGCCTTTCTTTTTCCGGGCCACTGCGTTTTTTCGATGGAGCTTGTCCAGCAGCGTCATAACCGTCGTGTAAGCCACCGGGCGCTGCAGTCGAAGGCGATCGAGAACCTGCCCGACGGACATGTCGCGAGGCGCCGCCCATAAAAGCTCCAGAATTTCAAACTCGGCGGGCGTCACCCGCCCCGCTCTCTTCATCCGATCCCGCATTATACAGCTGGAGTGTGCGAATTCAGCCCGAC
>DATKAT010000340.1:0-2523 GCA_035514675.1 Acidobacteriota bacterium
TGAAGGACGCTCGCTCGTAGCTTCCCTGCTCCTCGGCTACCGCCGCTATCTTTTGCCGGGAATTGTTTTCCAATCGGTGATCATCGGCGGGGGCTACGCCACGGGACGTGAAATCGTTGAATTCGGCGGCAAGTACGGAGCCTACGGTTTGTTTGCGATCGCCGTCATGTTTGTCGGCTTTTCACTGTTCTCCTGGCTGACCTTTGAAGTCGCAAGGGTCTTTCGGGCATTTGACTATCACAGCTGGATCAGGGAGCTAATTTTCTGGCTCTGGCCGGTTTTCGACGTTTTATTCGTAGCGATGGCGGTCCTGGTGCTCGGCGTTCTCAGCGCTGCCACTGGAAGCATCGCTCAGGAGGTATTGGGCCTGCCTTTCTGGGCAGGCGCCGGTCTCGTTCTCATGCTTGTCGTAGTGTTGAATTTCTATGGGAAGCGCGTCATCACTCGTTTCAAGACCGTTGGCACTGCGGCCCTGTACAGCGCCTTTTTGCTGTTCGGCCTGTATGTGATATCAGCTCGATCGGGACAAATCGGAACCGCCCTGTTCCAAGCGGACACGTCCTATTTCAACCAGCTCGGAATCGGGACGGTCCTGTGGGCCGGCGTCCTCTACGTCGGCTACAACCTCGCGACCCTTCCCACCACGCTGTTCGTTCTGGACGCTCAGACCAGCAGACGCGAGACGCTGGGCGCCGGGATCGTGGCGGGGGCGCTGGTAATGATTCCGTTTTCGTTGACTTGGCTCTGCCTCCTCGGCTTTTATCCCGACCCGCAGGTCATCGACGCCCCGGTTCCCTGGATCCGGATGTTGTCCTTGTCGGCGCCGGGATGGGTGCTGCTACTGTACGGGCTGGTCATTGTCTGGACGCTGGTCGAAACCTGTACGGGATTCATACACGCGATTCTGGATCGAATCGATGCGGGCCTGAACGAACTGCGCGGGAACGGCCTGAAACCGTTGCAGAGCGGCGCCGTTGCGGCGGGAGTGCTGATTCTGGCGGGAATTCTATCCCGTTTCGGCATCATCGACCTGATCGCCAAAGGCTACACGGCGATGGCTTACGGCTTTCTGCTGTTGATGGCTCTCCCGCTCGTCACGGTCGGGTTGTATCGAATTCTTCGCAGCGGCCGCTGAAGTTCGGCAATAGCCGGCGCCTAGCCCGCCACGCGCCTTGAGCTCGTCTCTTCCGAATTTCCTGCTCCGAAAGGTAAGTGCCCGGGGTTTTCGGTACAATTGAAATATCGATTCCGGCCGGACCGGTTTCGAATCTTCAGACAAGCTTTCGCGTGGAGGGTCCATTTCTATAAGCCCCTGCAGAGGTCTCCATAGTGAGCGGATCTCACGAAAGTCAGCCAGGAGGCCGGCCGAGTGGCTGCGAAGTTTTCGACGCAACGCATCGAAAGGTGTCTAGGAATTCATTTTTTTTTAGGAGAATCCATCCATGTCAGAACGCAATTATCTGTTCATCGCTGCAATGGTCGGGCTGTTGCTGATCGGCGTTTCCGATCCGCTGCTGGGTCAGAGCGGAATCGTTCGAGAAGCGCAGGAGAAGTTGAGCGAGAAGGGTTTTGACCCGGGACCTGTCGACGGACTGATGGGCCCGCAGACTCGACAAGCCATCCGGATCTTCCAGAGGTCCAACGATTTGCAGGAGTCCGGCAGACTCGACGAGCCCACGCAAAAGGCGCTCGGATTAGAAATCGATTCGGTGCGCGTGCCGGCCGGCACGCGTATTCAGGTGCGGCTCAACGAACGACTGTATTCGGGAGACGCCAAGGCGGGCGATCGCTTTTCCATGACAGTCGACCAGGCGGTTGCGGTCGGAAACGCGGTGGTGATCCCGGCCGGCGCGCAAATCAGCGGCCGCGTCGCCGAGGCTGAAAGCGCCCAGCGGCCGCAAAAGGGAGGCCGGCTGGTGCTGGAAGCGGACGGCGTCCGGCTCCAGAGCCACAACGAACCCCTTGCCGGAACGGTGACTGCTGAAGGGGAGGAGTTGGAAGGAGAAGGAAGCCTGCGGGAGGATCTCGCCAGGATCGGCATCGGCGCCGGCGCCGGAGGCGTCCTGGGCGGAATCATCGGCGGAAAGCGCGGCGCCTTGATCGGAATCCTGGTGGGCGGAGGCGGCACGTTCATGGGCACCAAGGGCGAACAGGTGGAGCTTCCGCGGGAAACCCGGCTGGTCGTCGAAACGACTCAAGAGGCGAGTTTACCCCGGCTGCAATAGACCAATTCTTTTAACAACAGGCTCATAACAGACTTGCTGCGGCCTTGGAGCGGCAGCGCATCGCCTGGGCCGCCGCCCAGCCGCCTCAACAGGTCCGCGCGCGGGAATGCGGGCGGCCTTTGCCGGGCGCTTTGCCTCTGGGCGCCTTTTCATCGCGCGGCGTTTCGTCGGGCAAGTCAAATCCGGACTGGATGCGGGCCGGGAAAATAGATGGTATAAATGCCCTCTTGCGTTCGACTTTCATGTAACCGCAGCGGGCGGCGGAAGGGATATGTGAATTTCCGGCCCCGGGCGGGAT
>DATKAT010000341.1:0-8575 GCA_035514675.1 Acidobacteriota bacterium
AAGGTCTCGAATCCTACGGCCAGCGCGAACGAATGAAGTCGCCGGGGCGCCTGGTGTGTTTGGGGTCTTTGGCCCGGCTTCGAAAACCTCCGAGGGTTGCGACCAGGGTCCCGATCAGGACCGCTATCGCGAGCAGAATAATGACGAGCGTGGTCATGGACATCAAGCGCCTCCTGCGAACCCGATTGCCAAATAAACCGCGGGCCGACGTCCAGCCGAACTCGAGGATCAGGCAGCCCATCCGCCGGTTTTCAATTGCGGTTCGATCTACTTTCGATTCTGCTCCGGTCCCGGAGGAAGTGTCAAGAGAAACTTATTCGAGGCAGCGTCGCACGTCGTCGGCCGCGTCCTATTCCGGGTCGCTTTCCCAATCCAGGGAAGCGATCATTTGCTCCAGACGGGCCTGTTCGCTCCGGACTTCCTCCTGAATCGCCTCGAAGCGGTCGCGGAGTTCTTTCAACTGGTCTTCCTGCTGGTTGAGCTCGCTCAAATAGCGGCGGCGCAGAGTCTGGTCTTCGCCGCCGGTTCCCAGGGCCTTGAGATTTTCCCGCAGCCTTTCCTGATCGCTGAACAGGGACTGAATCCTCCTGTCCAGTTCTTCAGAGGATCCTCGCAGATCGAAGACCCGCCGCTGAACCGATAGGATTTCCTGAAGCCGCTCCCGAATCTGTCGGGGAATCGAAGGCCCGGAAAAGTAGAGCTGCAGGTGCCTCTCGTTCAGCTGATTCAGCGCGACGGTCGTCTGGCGGCTGAGGACTTCCTGTACGGGAAAAGCGGCCTCTTCCCCGGGGCCCAGACTCATTCGAAACCGAAAGTAGCCAGCAGTCGTCTCGTTCGGTTCGATGCCCCTCAGTTCGCGCCGCGCGTCTCTTGGGTGTTCGATCAGGATTTGCTTCTCTTGGGGGCCCTTGTTGCGCAGTTCGTATTCAGTGCGTTGAACGGTTTCCTGATAGAAGTATGCGACTCCGGAACTGATGCGTACCCGAACGGTTCGTTCCGGGTCGCTGCGGCCCTGATGAGAGACGGCGACGTCAGGGTCGACTCCGTACCCGATCAACCGGCTCTCGCCCTGGGAAAGCGAGTGCATTACCGACTCGCCGACGTATCGTCCGTCTTGAAGAATGACAAGGGGCCCTGCATCGAGGGGCACGCCGCTATCATTGCGGAGGTTGACTCCTATCAGGGCCGAACCGGGCGCCGTCTTGGGATTGATGATCGTGATTCTGGCGGCCTCGACGACCCGATTCAAAAAGGGAAGGAGGGCGCTCTGGCGGGGCGCCAGACGAACGGAAAAGGGGAAGCGGTATTCGAAGTAGTCGGCCATGGAGCGGGCTTCGGCTTCGGGGATGGAAGGCGCCGCGCCGTCGGCGGGCGCGGCGGCGGGAGCGCTCTCGGGTCTCATGAAGCGTTGAACGGCGGACGGGGGTCCTCCCACGGTGACGGCCTCTCTCACCTCCCCTACGGCCAGCGTCGGAGTCAGCCGCAGTCGCCCTCCTGAAGGAAGCTGTACGCGCGTCCTGTAGGTGCGAAAGCCGTGCAGGCTGACGGTCACGTCAAGGGGGCCCGGCTGCAGCCCGGACAGTTGAAAAGCCCCCCCATCGCCGGTGAAGGTGCGCGCTTCCGTCCCGGTTTCGCTGTGTCGGACGGCCACTTCGGCGCCCGGAATGATGGCTCCGACCTCGTCAAAAACCGTCCCGTACAGCGTGTTCGGCTCTCGCGGCGCCCGACCCGTGACGACGGCCTCTTCGAAGAAGCGCGGGGCGACTGCCTCCGAACCTGGAATGGTCAGGCGGGTTCTGGACGCATACAGCGGGGGATACAGGTCCATTTCAAAAGTGGCGGGCATTCCCGATACCAGCGTCAGGTCCACGTCGTTCCAGGCTTCTCCTGTGGGGTTGTCGATCTGTGCCCAGGCCTGCAGCCGACTCGAATCCCCAAGATCGAGCCGATAGGTCGTCTTCCAGACCGGGAATTGCTGGATGTAAGAGACGCGTGCGGGGCCGGGAGCGCCCTCTGCCTGGACGGTGAGCTGCGCTGTCGTTTCCTGCGTCCCTTCCGCCACGATTTCCAGGTATTCCCGCAGCCGAGACGCCTCGCGGGGATCGGTCAGCGAGACAGCCTCGGCGTCGGACAGCCAATACTGGCGCAGCCTCCCGTCCGGCTCCAGAAGCGTCAGGCGATGGTCCTGAATGACCGTCTGCGGCGAAACCGCGCGGTTTTCGGCGTCTATTGACATCAACCGGCCTGAACCCGTGGGCGATCCGGAGCCGATCCGCAGTTCGACGCCCTGAACCTGCCTTAAGAATGCTGCCAGTCCGGGCCGGGCGCCCAGATCGTAAGGGAAGCGCTGCAAAAAGTGCTCCAGCGGGATGGCCGCCGAATATCCTACCGGAAAGAGAGCCCCCGAAACCGGATTCCAGGCGGTGAAGCTTTTCAGGATGTCGTTCATGTCCTGATTCGAAAAAGCGAACGAAGCATTCCCGGACAGTTCGCCGCTGCGGACGATGTAGGCCATGCCGTTCCTGTGCAGAACCACGTGGCTGATGGGCAGGGCCGGCTCAGCACGTAGAGCGCCGGCAAGAAGCAGGCCGAGACCGATCAGACAATAAATCTTCCTCACTGCAACCTCCTTGCGTTTCCTGGAGCGACGGATGACGCGTAGCACCCCGTTTCACACATACCCTAACGTTTGTAAACCCGATTAATTAGGCTTTAGTCTTATCATACTGGCGGATTGTTCCCGAGCCGCGGTTTCGTGTTTCCCTCGGTTCCTTCCCCAGAATTGGTTGAATCCCGCGTCCCGAAGGCGTTACCTTTTCCGTTTGATGGGCATCGACTCTGAGTTCCTGCGGAAAACTCTGATTGAACTGGTGCGAATCAATTCCATAAACCCGAAACTGGTCGAAGGCGCCCCGGGGGAGGCTGCGGCTGCGGCTTTCGTCGCCGAAAGGCTTGAAGAAATCGGCTGTCAGGTTCATTGGGTGGAGGAAACTCCGGGAAGGCCCAGCGTCGTGGGAATTTCGGAGGGGCTCAGTCCGGGGCGCCGCTTGATGTGGAACGCTCATTTGGACACGGTTGGTGCGGAGGGCATGCCTGAACCGTTTCGGCCTCAAGTCCGGAATGGGCGGCTTTACGGGCGCGGCGCCTTCGATATGAAGGGGAGCCTGGCGGCATGTTTGGCCGCCTTGAAGGCACTGCATGAAACCGGCGTGCGATTCGACGGGACCATCCTGCTGACTGCAGTAGCCGATGAAGAGTTCGCCAGTCTCGGCACCCAGCAGGTTTTAGAGCGTTTTCACAGCGATGCCGCCGTGGCCGCCGAGCCGACGCAGCTTAAAATATGCCTGGCGCACAAGGGTTTTATCTGGAGCCGCATCGGAACGTTTGGAAAGGCGGCCCACGGAAGCCGTCATGGGGAGGGAATTGACGCCAACCGAAAGATGGGAAGGGTCTTGGTGGCTCTGGATGAATTGAATCGGCGGCTGGCTTCGAAAAAGCCCCATCCCTTCCTGGGAAATGCGAGTCTTCACGCCGCGCTTCTGACGGGCGGAACCGGACTCAGCACGTATGCAGCACATGCCGAAGTGCAGGTTGAAAGGCGAACTCTGCCCGGAGAGACGGCCGAATCCGTGGAAGCGGAATACCGGAGCATGCTGCGGCTCCTGTCTGACGGCGATCCTGAGTTTCGCGCCGACTTGGAACATTTTTTCGTCAGAGCGCCGTTTGAAGTCTCCAGAGACGCCGGCATCGTCAAGGATCTCTTTCTTGCGTTGCAGAGCGTTACGGGAAATCCTCCCGAGTTTTCAGGCGAGGGCCCCTGGACGGATGCGGCGTTGCTGACGGCGGCCGGCATCGAAACGGTCGTGTTCGGCCCTTCCGGCAACGGGGCTCACTCGGATCTCGAGTGGGTGGAGCTGGACTCGCTGGCAACGATGGCGCAGGCGCTTTTCAAAATGGTCGTTGGATCCAGCGAGGCGTGAACGCCGCCTGTCACGGCGCCGGCTTTTGTGAGAATCGAATCCCAATGTCCTCGCCCGCTCTGGTAAGATCCCAGTCGATGTCTGGAGAGGTGCTGGTCATCGGAGGGAATGCCGCGGGCATGACGGCCGCCGGTCGAGCAAAGCGATTGGACCCGTCGCTGCAGATCACCGTGGTCGAACCGAGTCATTTTATTTCCTACAGCATCTGCGGTCTGCCGCACTACATCTTCGGCGAGGTCGAAAATCACGAAGATCTGATCGTTTTTACGCCGGAAAGGCTGAAGCGGGAAAGAGGAATCGAAGCACTGGTCCGTGTCAAGGCCGTAGAGATCCTGCCAGGCCGAAGACGCGTGGTTTGCCGACACCTGGACGAAGATCGGGAACTCGAACTCAGCTACGACCGACTAGTCCTGGCCACGGGCTATCTGCCCGAGGCGCCCAATGTGGAGGGCGTTGCGCTGGAGGGCGTCTTGACGTTGAGCCGTCTGGAAGATGGAATTCGGCTGCGCCACGCAATCACGGCCGGGGGCCGCAGTCGGGTCGCCGTGGTCGGCGGCGGCTACGTCGGGTTGATGATGACGCACGGTCTCACGAAACAGGGAGCTCAGGTCACGCTGTTGGAGCGAAACAGGCAGGTCTATTCTCAGGTGGATGAAGACCTTGCTCGTCTCATCGAAAAGGAGCTGGAACGGAACGGAGTCCGGCTGTTCCTTTCCACCCGCGTGGAGCGCTTGACAGGCGCAAACGGGCGCGTTCAGAGGGTGACGGCCGGTGAAATCGAGGTTCCGGCTGATCTAGTCCTACTCGACGTCGGAATCCGGCCCAACACGAAGCTGGGCGCCGCTGCCGGTGTCGCCTGCGGAACGAGCGGCGCCCTGCAGGCGGACGCCCGCGGACAGACCAGCCTGGCCGGAGTTTACGCGGCCGGGAACTGCGCCGAAACTCGAAATCTGATCACCGGGCGCGCCGTGTTTTCAAAATTGGGGACCACCGCCGCCCGGCAAGGGCGGGTCGTCGGCGAGAACCTGGCCGGATGGCGCTCCGAGTTCCCCGGCACCTTGGAAACGTCCATCGAAAAAGTCTTCAACCTGAGCGTGGCCCGCACCGGATTGACCCTCCGCCAGGCCCTGTCTGCCGGATTCGACGCGGACGGGGCGCTGATTTCGCACACGGACCGCGCGGGCTATCTATCCGGAAGCCGTCCGCTTCACGTGAAAGTCATTTTTGACAGGTCGAGCAGAAGACTACTAGGGGGCCAGCTGATCGGCGAAGACGCGGCCGGAAAGCGCATCGATACGATGGCTGCGGCTCTGACCGCGGGAATGCGCCTGGAAGACCTTGCCGGGTTGGACCTGGCCTATGCCCCGCCCTATGGGACGCTGTGGGACCCGTTCCAGATCGCCGCCCATGCCGCGATGCGGGGCCTGTCGTAAAATCCGGAACCTGATGAGCGATACTGTATCTCGGGAAACGTCGACAGCGCCGATAAACTCCTCCTGGTGATCGAATCGGTCAAGATGGACACCAAAAACAGGCCGGCTTCCATTGCTCCTGCTCCACCAGGCCGCGCAGGCGGGTTAGGCGAATAATAAAAAACATTCGTGCGATTCGTTGGCGAAATCCAAAAAATCCGGGTAATCCGTGTCGAAAAAAAGCTGTCCTCAGCGGGAAGCACCGCAGCACCGTTTGTACTTTTTGCCGCTTCCGCAGGGGCAGGGGGCGTTTCTGCCGACGGCGGCGGGCGGGGTTTTCGGGGGTTCGTCGGTGGCGCCCATCAGGTAGGGGAAGCTGACCAGCAGCCAGAACGCCATCGGGAAAAAACCTTTCCCGGCGATTTCGAAGAAATCGTCCAGAAAATGCCAGAAGGCAGGCCACCCTGCCAGCGGGTGCTGGGCCGACAGGAAAATGATTTCCACCTTCGTGATCAAAAAAGCGACCTGAGTCAAGTAAAGGCCCCCTGCCGCACATCCAAAAGCGACCGCCCGCGTCTTGAGCCTCATGGCCGGTGTGGCCAGCACCAGGGTCCAGAGCAGGACGGTGTTGGAGTAAATACCTTCCGGTGAAAGAAAGGCTTCAAAGGAAGGGGGAACGCGGCAGCGAAGAAGGATGTCGGTGCCCTGTACGAAGAATCGAATTCCTTCCTGGCCCAGCGAATAGTAAACCTGCGCACCGATTCGGAGCAGCTCTGAATAGAAGGGCCGAATCCAGAGGAAAACCCCGCCCAGCAGCACGAAGAGAGGAAGCGAAAGGCCGAGAAAGAGTAACAGCCTTTTAGACGTTGACAGGTCTTTGCTTGCCGGCCCAGAACAACCAGAAAACCATTGCCAGAGCAATGACGATAAATTGGGAAACATAATTATGGACCAGATCAAACAGGCTTGACCCGTGCATTCCAAGCCAGAAGAGCACGACGACCCGGATCAAATTCAGGGAAAAGATGAGAAAAAAACCGGCGGCAAAACCCCACAGTCGATCGCGCCAGCGAGCCGGATAAGCCGCCAGAGCGGAAAGTAAGATCAGGGTCGCCACCACTCCGTCACAGCCCCTTCGGATGTCTACGACGAAAGCAGGATTTCGAATCAGGGTCCCTTGCGCTTCCGCCGTGATCCCAATAAAAGCCATGAAGAAGGCGATCACTTCGGCCAGCCAGGCGACATAGGGAGCGATCACTCTCTCATCCACCCAGGCAAGACGGGCAAGAAAAGTGAAAAACAGGACCAGAAGGAAGAACACGACCACAAAGCGAAGAGCGGTGCGATTCAAGCTTCTTTCTCCTGCCGGTACGACCATGGGACGGTAGTATAGCAAGTCATGGAAGGTTGGAAGGTTATTCGAGGGAGAAACTGGATGCGCCCGCATTACAAACTCGGCGCTCAGTCCGCTGGCGCCCTCGCCCGGGCGGGAATTGTCACACAGATCCTGTAAAACCAGTTCCAAGATCCGTGGGTTTTTATCCAGGATCTCGGAGATCTTTTCCAGTTCTCGGCTCATCTGGTGGCCGGGGAAAATGTGAGGCGGGCGAGCGCCGTTGAAGCGCGCTTTTGAGAGTCGGCGGGCGCCCTTTTTTGTGAGGCATTCGCGCTGTAACGGTTTCCTGGAATCAGGGCGCCAGATACAGTATGGGTTAGATCTTTACACCTCATTATGTTGTTGGATCACTGCGAAGAATCCCTACAGCGCGAACGCCTTTTTTGTTGACGGGCACTGGCGACTCTTGTAAGATTTTCCAACATTGAGGCTTAGATTAGAAGTAGATAACTCAGGAGAGGGGCTCTCGACGAGGCAAGTCTAATGAAGAGGAAACACCGGATTTTCTTGGCCAGCGTGGCGTTTGCCGCGCTTCTTTGCAGCCTTTCGCCAGTATGGGCCCAGACATCGATGGGTACGGCGGAAGACTTCGCGGTCCTGGGCGGCTCGACGGTGACCAATACCGGCGACACCGTACTCACCGGAAATCTGGGTGTCAGCCCGGGTACCGCGATCACTGGGTTTCCTCCGGGAACGCTCACCGGAACGACACATCTAAATGATGCGGTCGCGCAGCAGGCTCAAAGCGACCTCACCACTGCCTTCAATGCTCTCGCAGGCCTGGCGTGCAATACCGATTTGACAGGTCAGGATCTGGGTGGACTCACGCTCACGCCAGGCGTCTATTGCTTTTCGTCGTCGGCCGGGTTGACGGGAACGCTGACTCTCGACGCTCAGGGCGACCCCAATGCGGAGTTTGTTTTCCAGATCGGGAGCACGCTCACGACCGCAAGCAACTCGCAAGTGAGCGTGATCAATGGCGGTGTGGGTCAGGAATGCAACGTGTTTTGGCAGGTCGGCAGCTCCGCGACTCTCGGCACCTCCACTTCGTTCGTAGGAAATATTCTCGCCCTCACGGACATCACTCTGAATACTGGCGCAAGCGTTTCCGGTAGAGCCCTGGCGCGAAACGGTGCGGTGACGCTGGATACCAATAACGTCGCCGTGTGCCCCGCCTGCCCTCCGATCACCCTGTCGCCGTCGACTCTTCCGAATGGAAGTGTGGGCACAGCTTACAGCGAGACGATTGCGGCCAGCGGAGGCACGGCGCCTCATACCTTTAGCATCATCTCGGGGTCGCTCCCTCCAGGACTGGCTCTCTCCAGCGGTGGTGTGATCTCAGGAACGCCGACAACGGCAGGCAGTTTCACCTTCACAGTCCGAGCCACCGACTCTGACGGCTGTTTCGGGTCTCAGATCTACACCATCGTCATCAATCCCGATGTTATTCCTCCTTGTCCGACCATCGAACTTTCTCCATCGACCCTTCCCCCGGCAACCATCGGCATAGCTTACAGCGAGGCCATCACGGCCAGCGGGGGAACAGCGCCGCATACGTTCAGCGTCACAAGCGGGTCGCTCCCTCCCGGGCTGTCCCTGTCGTCCGGCGGCGTGCTCTCCGGGACACCGACCGCGGTCGGCAGTTTCACGTTTACAGTGACAGCCGAAGATGCGAACTCCTGCCTCGGAAGCCAAATCTACACAATTTTAGTGAATTGCCCGGCGATTACCATTTCACCAACCACACTTCCCCCGACGGCCCCGGGCGTACCCTATAGCCAGCAACT
>DATKAT010000342.1:0-6844 GCA_035514675.1 Acidobacteriota bacterium
GGGGGCTCTGGTTTTTGTTGATTCACCGTCCCGGTCATTACTGACCGGGCTCTGTTTTACTGAAACTTGAAACCTGAGATCTCAGTCAGGCTTCCTCTTTGCCGGCCGCCTCCAGCCGGGCGTAGGCGGAATGATACAACAATATCGCTTCCTCAAAATCGACGACGTCTTTTGCCTGCAGCAATTCCTCGGCTTTCTTCTGGTCAGCACGGGCCTGCTCGACGTCGATCTCCTGGGGTAGCTGGGCTTCTTCAATCAGAATGGACACCTGATCCGGCAGGACTTCAACAAACCCCCACCCGCAGTAGAGCCGGGTCTCCTTTCCTTCGTGCAGGAAGGAGACCACGCCGGTTTTCAATTCCGACAGCAAGGGGGTATGACCGGGGAAGATCCCCAAATAGCCTTCTCGTCCGGGAACCTGGACGAAGGAAACGTCGCCGCTGAAATAGCGACGATCGGGCGAAACGACCTCCAGCTTCAGATGATCGGGAATGTCGGCCACCCGTCAATCCTCCTTCATTTTTTCAGCCGCTTCCAGCGCTTCCTCGATCCCTCCGACCATGTAGAAGGCCTGTTCGGGAACTTCGTCGTGCTTGCCGTCGCAGATTTCGCGGAATCCTCGGATGGTATCCTGAACCGAAACGTACTTGCCGGGAAATCCAGTAAACTGCTCGGCCACGAAAAACGGCTGCGAAAGGAACTTCTGGATTCTCCGAGCGCGGGCCACCGTCAGTTTATCCTCTTCGGACAATTCGTCGATTCCGAGAATGGCGATGATGTCCTGCAGATCCTTGTATCGCTGCAAGATATTCTGGACGTTTCTGGCCACCGAATAGTGCTCGTCCCCGATGATTCTAGGATCCAGGATCCGGCTGGTGGAAGCCAGCGGATCGACGGCAGGGTAGATGCCCTGCTCGGCAATGGAGCGCTCCAGGTTGCTGGTTGCGTCCAAGTGGGCGAATGCAGTCGCCGGCGCCGGATCGGTGTAATCGTCGGCCGGCACGTAGATGGCCTGGATCGATGTAATCGAGCCTCTTTTCGTACTGGTGATTCGCTCCTGCAGCTCCCCCATTTCCGTAGCGAGATTGGGCTGGTAACCGACGGCGGAGGGCATTCTTCCCAGCAGGGCAGAAACTTCCGAACCGGCCTGGGTGAACCGAAAGATGTTGTCGATAAACAGCAGGACGTCCTGGCCTTCCTGATCCCGGAAATACTCGGCGACGGTCAATCCTGTGAGAGCAACTCTGAGGCGGGCGCCCGGCGGTTCCGTCATTTGTCCGTAAATCAGCGCAGCCTTGTCGATGACCCCGGACTCGTTCATCTCCAGCCAAAGGTCATTTCCTTCGCGCGTTCGCTCTCCCACTCCGGAGAACACCGAAAAGCCGCCGTGCTGAGTCGCGATGCGGTTGATCAGCTCCATGATGATGACGGTCTTTCCCACCCCCGCTCCGCCGAACAGCCCGATCTTTCCGCCCTTGGCGAAGGGTTCGATCAGGTCGATCACCTTAATGCCGGTTTCCAGCATTTCCGTCTCGGTGCTCTGATCCTCAAGCGAGGGCGCCGAGCGATGGATCGGATATCGTTCCGCGGCCTCGACGTCACCTTTTTGGTCGACGGGCGCGCCCAAAACGTTCATTACGCGGCCGAGAGTGCCCTTGCCTACTGGGACAGAGATGGCCGCTCCCGTGTCGATGGCGGTCATGCCGCGCACCAGTCCGTCGGTGGGTTCCATTGAGACGCATTTGACGACGCCGTCGCCCAGGTGCTGAGCGACCTCCACGGTGATGGAGATCGGAAACGGGGTGTCGAATCCGTCGGAACTCACTTCGATGGCGTGGTAGATTTCCGGAACTTTTCCGGAATCGAATTGGATGTCGACCACCGGACCCACGACTTGTAGGACCTTTCCCTGCGCTTGAGACATAGATGCTGGCTCCTTACTGATTCGGCGCACCGGCGCCGCTGACGATTTCAATAATTTCCGTGGTAATGGCCGCCTGACGGACCCGATTGACGTGGAGGGTCAAGTCTTCAATCATGTCCTTTGCATTGCGGCTGGCCGAATCCATGGCCGTCATGCGCGCCCCGTGTTCGGAAGCCTCCGATTCCAGCATGGCTCGAAAGATCTGCGTCTCCACGTGTTTGGGAAGCAGCCGGTCGAAGAGCATCGCGGGAGGCTGTTCGTACAGGTAGTCCAGGTAAATCCGATCCGCCTCCTCCTTCACATTCAAATCCAGACGGCGGATGGGCAACAATGGCTCCACGACCACTCTTTGGGCGATGACCGATTTGAACTCGTTATAGACCAGATGCACGGCGTCCAGCTCGCTTTCAGTGTAGTAGTCGATGATGGCCTGGGATATTTCCTGCGCGTATTTGTAGTCGACCCGGCTCATGATATTGACGAATCGGTGTCGGATCGGCCAGGGGCGGCTCCGAAACCAGTCCACTCCTTTGCGGCCGACGATAGTCAGGCTCAGGGACTGGTTGACGGCCTCGTCTCGGATAAATCGCGTTGCTGATTTGATGATATTGCTGTTGAATGCGCCGCAAAGGCCCTTGTCGGCGGTGACGACCAGCAGCATTACGTTCTGGCGCGGCCGCTCGACCAGCAGGGGATGTTCGCGGGCCTCCACGCGGGTCACCAGGGAATTGAGCACCTGCAGCATCCGGTCTGCATAGGGCCGGGCCGCCAGGATGCGATCCTGCGCCCTTCTCAGCTTGGATGCTGAGACGAATTTCATGGCGCGGGTCATCTGCTGGATGTTTTTCACCGATCGAATCCGCCTTCGGAGATCGATCAGATTTCCACCGGGCACTTCTTATCTCCTCAGGCAGCTTGCTGCTCTTTAAAGCGTTCCTTGAATTCCGAAACCGCGTTCTTGATGCGGTCCCGCAATTCCTCGCTGATCTCCTTCTTGTCCCGAATCTCCTTCAGGACGCTTCCTTTGGACGTTTCCATGTACTCGAGCAGACCGCTTTCGAACGCCGCGACCTGTTCGACGCTGAGATCGTCCAGAAAGCCGTTGGTCCCGGCGAAAATGACGACGATCTGCTTGTCCACGCTAAGCGGTTGAAACTGAAGCTGCTTGAGAAGCTCCGTCAACCGGGCGCCGCGGTTCAATTGCTGTTGAGTGGAGCGGTCCAGGTCAGACCCGAACTGAGCGAAGGCTGCCAGTTCGCGATATTGCGCCAGGTCGAGTCGAAGGCGGCCGGCGACTTGCTTCATGGCCTTGATCTGAGCGGCTCCTCCCACGCGACTGACCGAGTTGCCGACGTTGATGGCCGGGCGAATGCCGGAATAAAACAGATCGGTCTCGAGAAAGATCTGACCGTCGGTGATCGAAATGACGTTGGTGGGGATGTAGGCCGAAATGTCGCCCGCCTGCGTCTCGATGACCGGAAGCGCCGTCAAGCTGCCTCCGCCTTTTTCGTCGCTCATCTTTGCCGCCCTCTCCAACAGTCGGCTGTGCAGGTAGAACACGTCTCCGGGGTAAGCTTCTCGGCCGGGCGGGCGCCTGAGCAGCAGCGACATCTCCCGGTAGGCTGCGGCATGTTTGGACAGGTCGTCGAATATGATCAGGCAGTGCTGTCCATTGTCCCGGAAATACTCGCCGATCGCGCAGCCGGCGTAGGGAGCCAGATACTGCATGGTCGCCGGATCGGAAGCAGAGGCCGAAATGACGATCGACTTTTCCATGGCGCCCGAATCTTCCAGAATCTTGATGACGCGGGCGATGGTGGAACGCTTTTGACCGATGGCGACGTAGATGCAAATGACGTCGGTGTCCTTCTGATTGATGATGGTGTCGATCGCGATGGCGCTCTTGCCGGTCTGCCGGTCTCCAATGATCAACTCCCTCTGCCCGCGGCCGATCGGAATCATTGAGTCGATCGCCTTCAGTCCCGTCTGCAGCGGCTCGCGAACCGGCTGTCGATCCACGACGCCCGGCGCCAATCGCTCGACCGGCATGTGCGCCTTCGCTTTAATCGGGCCCTTTTCGTCCTGGGGCAGCCCCAACGCGTCCACGACCCTCCCCAGCATTTCGTCTCCGACCGGAACCTCCATGATGCGCTTGGTCCGTTTGACCAGATCCCCCTCTCCAACCGCGTGAACGTCGCCGAAGAGCACGGACCCGACATTGTCTTCTTCCAGATTGAACGCCAGGCCGTACACGTCGTGCGGAAACTCCAGAAGCTCCAGCGCCATGACCTTGTCCAGGCCGTGAATGCGGGCGATTCCATCTCCCGCGGAAAGAACGGTGCCGACTTCGCTTACGACCAGGCCCGATTCGAAGTCTTTAATCTGCTCCTTGATGATCCTGCTGATTTCCTCAGACTTTATCGCCATAACCGCTCCTTATTCATCGAGTCCTAACGACCCGGCGGTCGCCCCTCCAGACCGCTTCGCTCCAACCCTACACGGACCTGCAAAACTTGAAACCTGAAACCTCCCGCCGCCCGAGCTAAATTCCCTTTTCGATCAACTGGCGTCGAATGGTCTCCAGTTGACCCCTGAGCGTCCCGTCGAGAACCTCTGAACCGATCTGCAGCTTGAGGCCGCCCAGCAGCTCCTTGTCGACCTGGCACTCCAGCTTGACCCGGCTTCCTCTCAACCCTGAAACGGCCTTTTCCAAGCGCGCCTTCAACGCCTTCCGAAGGGGATTGGACGAAAAAACCTCCACCCGGACGATCCCGGCCTGTTCGTCGAGAACTCTTTCGAAGGCGGCCACCAGCTCGTGCAACTCCAGGATCCGTGATTTTTCAAGAACCACGTATAGGAAGTTGAGCGTCGTCGTCTGAAAAGAGGCGAGTTCGCCCACTCCCTTCACGATCGCGTTTTTCGCCGACAGGGGAACGGCCGGACTGGAAAGCGCTTCCCACAGGCTTCGATGTTCCTCAAGAAGCCGTCCGAACGCGCGGAGCTCTTCCAGGACCTGCTGAGCGTTTTCCTCACCAGTTGCGACATCCGCCAGGGATCGGGCGTATTTTCTGGCAAGCGACGAGCGGATTATCAATGCTTCTTTTCACCTGTCAGGTTAACGAAAAACCTCTCCACAACATGCTCTTCAATGCGGTCGTCGACCTTTGAGCGAATCTTGTCGGCCGCCAGCTTCACCGACAGGTCGACAGCATAATCCTTTAGGGACCGTCGAGCCGCACGCGCCAAAACCTCGATTTCCCGCTCGGCGAACCGCACGATTCGCTCCGCCTCGACTTCCGCCTGGCGGAGGATTCGCTGTCGTTCGGCCTCCACCTCGCTGCGCGCGTCCCGGTGAATCTCCTCCACTTCGGCTTCCAGGTTCTCCATTTTGGCTTCGATGGCCGCCAGCTTCTCTTCAGCTTCTTGACGGGCGCGGTTCGCTTCCTCAAGCTGGAGATGAATGTCGTGGCGTCGTCTTCGAAAAAAGTCGGACAAGGGTTCGCGAACGAAATAAATGATGACCCCGAAAAGGACGGCCAGATTAAACCATCGGCCGATGGTCTCAATCCAACCCCACTTGCTTTCCACAGCCGCATAAAGCGGATCCGAAAGGCTGAGAAAAACGATCAGTGCGAAAGCGACCGGCAACAATCTCTTCACGATTCGGCTTTTGGTTCGAAAAAAACGGGTATTGACCTGAACTTCAAATTGATGAGGCGCCTGCGATACGACGCTGGGCACCCATTCTTGGAACATTCGCCGACCCTCGATGAGAAGGCCCCTCAGAGTCAGCATCCGCAAGCTCTTTGCACACCCGGCGCCGTTCGGCTCTCGTCGCCGAACCCGGGCCTCGTTCATTCAACTGGCCGGAACAGTTTAGCAGGAATTCTCCGCGTCGCGCTGCTTCAACTCCCGTGCCATCGACCTCCCTGCTGGAAAGCGCGGGCTGGGCTACGCGTCCTCTAGAACTCTTCGCGTGATCGACTCTGCGATTTCCTCCGCGTCGTCGGAAAGGCTGGCCTCCGCCCGGCGAACCTCGTCCTGCAGTTTGGCGGTGGCCTCGCCGAGAAACTTCTCAGCCTGGATTCTGGCTTCGGCCATCCGGTTGCGTCCCTGCTCCAGAGCCTCCTTGCGAATCGACTCCGCCAAATGGTATCCCTTCTGCTTCTCCTCCTTGATCCGGGTCGAATACTTCTCGAACGCCTGCAGGTAGTATTGCTCGCTTTTTTGAGCCTTCCCTTTCCTCTCGGTCGTCAACCGCCTCCTTTCGTCCAGAACAGCAAACAGCGGTCGGAAGAGAAGACGGTTCAGGGCCCACAGGGTCAACAGAAAGACGATGCCCGAGACGATCAGTGTCCAGTCCAGTTGGATCATACAGAACGATTCCCCAGCAACGCTGCGAAAATGCCATATCTAGCATCTTTTCCGAGCAGGGTCAAGGCAGTGCGCCACTGCGCAAGGCGCGGGCGGTGGGATGTATAATCCCGGGAGAAAGTCAGCTTTTCCGTCATTCAGGAGGCTCGATAGAATTTAAAATGGGAATTTTCAAGAAAGAGAAGCCCGAAGAGGAAAAGGACCCCACGATTCCGGAGATCAGCCAGATCATGCCGCTGGTCCCCTACAAGGTGGTGGCCACCGATTTACCGATCTATCTGGATCCGGACGGAAAAGAGGCGGAGACGGAGTATCGGATTGCGATTCTGATGGCTCTGGATCCGGACGACCCGGTGATGGAGCCGGAAATCGTTCCCACTCGGATGAAATACAACGTCGGCGATTACGTCGACTGGAGCCTGAATTCAAAGAAGCTGTGGGAGCAACGCTGGTACCCGAATCCGGAAACCGGAAAAGTGGAAAGGGCCTGGACTTTCCATGTCGAGTTCCTGGGCAGACTTCTGGCCCCCGCAGATGTCGAAAAGG